>JAUWEG010000015.1 GCA_030608385.1 Candidatus Heimdallarchaeota archaeon | reverse complement strand
TCACTTATATTTTTGAAGTTTTTACATATAGAATAACTGCTACCACATTTTTGTTCTGAAAACCATAATTCGAATTTATTGTGGTTAAGTAAAGTAAAATAAGAATCAAAACCTAAAGATACACTGGATTTGAACCTAGAGAAGTCTGAATGAACAATTACTTTTAGATTATTACTTGAAGTCTGTTGTTTTCCTCTAAACTCATCCTGATTGTGGTTTATTTTTATCCAAACATTCTGGAAAAACTCATGCATAGAACTATAATCAAAACCTAACACTTTCTTATCAAAATCAGACATACAAGCTAAATAAATATAAAAAATTCTTGCTTCTTCAGAAGTTAAATCATACTTTGTCCTAATATTTTCAGTTATATCCGAACCATGTTTATTGAAAAATTCTCTTGTAATTTTCCGTTTATAATCTTCATCATATCCTTTTCCAAAAAGAACATTTCTTGTATAAGAATCATAGATTTCCTTAGAGAATCTTAAATTTTCTTTGAACAAATACTCCCCAAAAGGAACTCCTTTTTTGTTTTCAATTATTGATCTCAGATTTTTAATGTGTTCCTTCCAACTCTTTAGACTACTTTTATCATTGATAATATCACTAATCGACCTCATTTTAGGAAAGAATAAGGAATTTACAAGCTTCACAAAGGATTTGTCATTATCTGATAAAGTGTTGTATTTACTTTCTGTTAAGTTTTCTAGGGCACCCCAAGAGATGTTATTATCAAATTCTACACTGATAATTTGTATTTCATTTGAGTTAACAGTTTCAAGACCAGAGTGCTCCTCTGTTCCTTCAAACAATCTGACTTTATTATGTTTTTGAAGTTTTTTTATCGTTCTTTTTGTCTTTTTGATAAATTGGAGAATTTCTTGTACTTCTCTTTTCATTTCTTCGATTTCTTGCTTCTTACTGATTTTTTCTTCTGAAATCTTTGTTTCAGCACTAATATTCACTTTTGTCACCTTTTCCTAGTTAATTTCACTTTAAATTACACAGAATAGAGAAACTCGGACTCATTCAATATATAATCAATGAAATGATATAAAAACGTGGAAGAAAATTAGTGTTTCAAAATTACCAGATGGTCGGTGGTTCGAATCCGCCGTGCCCCACCATTTTTGTTCAATACTAAAGGTTAAAACTCTTTTTCGTAAAATTAGCTATTAAGTGGTTCTATGAGTAAGGTATTAGTTTCTTATCAAACATTATATGGGGCAACAAGAGAAGCTGCTTCTGTAATTGCAGATACTCTTGAGAAGGATTACGGATTTCAAGTTGATCTATATCAGTTAGAAGAAAATAAAATTACTCCCGATTCTTCTGATTACGAAAGCATAATTATTGGAAGTTGCATTTTCCATGGAAAGTGGGGAAAAAGTGCTGAAGAATTTCTGAGAAATGATTTTACTAACAAGAATGTTGCTGTTTTCGTTTGTGCAGGTTTCGCTGGAGAAGAAAAACTTCACAATCAAGCACATCGAGTTTTCCTTGAAGAGGTCTTAGAGAAGTATCCACGGTTAAAACCAGTTTCAATGAAAGCCTTTGGTGGAAGAGTGCCAAGAGCAAAAATTCCTCATATTTGGTATCTGCAAGCAACGAAAAAGATGCCAAGTTTTGGTTATGACACTAGAAATTTGGAAAAAGTTAAGGAATGGGCTCATGAACTAGGAAACTTATTTCGCAAAACCTAGTTGAAAATTTGTTCAAACCGCAAGTCTTTATAAACGGGTTTTATATTGATGTTATTATCTTTAAGATATCTATAAAATACCTAATAGGTGAATTACATTGGATGCAGCATTTCAACAAGTTGTTGAGGATATACAAACCTTACGAATTCAAGGAGCTACAAATATCGCAATTGAGGGAGTAAAAGCCTTTGCTTCATTAGCAACTCGTCTTGAAGTTTCCTCATTAGATAATCTCTTTGAGGAACTGGAAAAAGCCAGATACATTTTAGCTACAGCTAGAGCTACTGAACCTGCTCTTCGAAACGGTTTGAGATATGTTGTTTATAATCTGCATGAAAAAGCAAATTCTGTTCAAGAGGCCAAAGAAATCGCTAACTCGTTTACTCAAGAGTATGTTAACTTACTCAAAGAATCGAAAAGGAAGGTTATTTCCTATGGTGCCCACAGAATTAAACCAGGAAGTACTATTATGACCCATTGTCATTCTTCTTTATCTACTGGGGTCATTCTAGAAGCACATAATCAAGGCAAAGACATACGAGTTTTTTGTACTGAAACTCGCCCCTTATATCAAGGACGAATTACTGCCAAAGAATTAGTTGAAGCAGGGATTTCAACTACTCAAGTTGTTGATAGTGCAATGAGATGGGTTTTGAATAGGCATGATGTTGACATCATAATTACAGGAGCAGATGCAATTACAAGTCAAGGTACAGTCATTAATAAAATTGGAACACGGTTATTAGCTCTTGCTGCTAAAGAAATGGATATACCATTTTATACTGCGATTAATCTCCTAAAATACGATCCTGAAACGAGTATTGGCAAACTATCAGAAATAGAAATGAGAGCAGGAACAGAGATTTGGGAAAATCCTCCAGAAGGATTGAATTTTCTAAATCCTGCGTTCGAAACTGTTTCCTCCGATTTGATTGATGGTATAATAACAGAATCAGGTGTTTTTTCACCTTCAATAGTTTATATGATAATTAAAGAGAAGTATCCTTTTATGATAATTAGTGAGGATACATAGAACATTTATGATTAATTTTGGTGACAAATATGAAAGATAAATATAAAGAATTACTAGTTGCTCGTTATTATGTCGAGCATGTTAAGTCAGTCCAAGTGGCTGCAGAAGAAATATGTGATGAAGAAAGCGTTGGTACATGGACCAAACTTACTACAATTGAAAACACAGAGATAGATATTATTCCTAGATTAAGAGCTGAGATTCTGGATACCAAGGTTATTGGTGACCACGAAGGATATCAGAGTGGAGAAGTATTAATAGGATTTAAGACAGAAACTTTTGATATAGAAGCAGGAATTACAAGCATTTTGTCCATGTTAGCTGGTAACCTATTTGGTTTAGGAGCACTTCGCAATATACGATGGGTTGATGTAGAATTTCCCAGAAGTATTGCAGAAAATTTTCCAGGACCAAAATTTGGAGTACAAGGAGTACGCAAAATCTTGGGTACTGACAAAGGTGAATTTCCAAATCGTCCTCATTTAGGAACAATAGTTAAACCAAAAATGGGATTAACTGCAAAAGAATGGGCCCAAGTATCTTATGAAGCAGCTATTGGTGGTGTAGATTTTATCAAAGATGATGAAAATCTAAGTAACCAACCTTTCTGTCCAATAGCAGATAGAACCGTTGCAGTATTAGAAAAGATGGATCAAGTGAAAGAAGAAACAGGAAGAACTGTAATCCATGCAGTGAATGTAACTGCAAAACATGATGTCATGTGGAGAAGGATAGAGGAAGCTATTGATAATGGGGCTAAATGTTTGATGATAGATGTTATTCTTACAGGATTTCAAGAATTGGCTCAAATGGCAGCTGATCCAAGTGTGAAATTACCTATTCATGTTCATAGAACTATGCATGCAGCTTTTACTCGTAATCAATTACATGGTATATCCATGTTACCTGTGTCGAAGATAATCCGTATGGTTGGTGGTGACCAATTGCACATAGGATCGTATGGCCAAGGTAAAATGGATACAGAGTTAGATCTTGAGCTTCAAATTAAAGATGCTATGCTTAATCCCATGTATGAGTTTAAACAAACTTTTCCTGTTGCATCCGGTGGTCTTTATCCAGCTAAAATACCTAATTTGGTAAAACATGGTGGTAATAACCTCATAATTCAAGCTGGAGGAGGTATTCACGGACATCCTGATGGTACAAGAAAAGGCGCAATGGCAATGAAACAGGCACTAGATGCTACACTAAAGAGTATTTCCTTAGAAGAATACGCTAAAGAACATGTAGAGCTTGCTAGATCTCTTGAGAAATGGCCCAATTAAGATTTTTCTAATTTCTTTTTTTTCTTTTTCTAATAATCTCTAATAGCACAAAAAGCTATGATTGAATTTATGTTGGGTAACTATATTGAAGTTAATGGCATAAATATGTCCTATATAGAAAAGGGAATGGTCATCCTTTAATCCTCCTTCATGGAGGGATATTTCCAAATGCTGAGCTTGCAATTATTCTAAAAGCTGATCATGATGTTATGAAACAAAATCTGATTTATTTAATAGTATAGTATTGAAATTCTTAATGATACATAAATGATGAATTAGATTCAAATTATGTATTTTATAATTGGGGGATCTATGTTTAACAATCTAAAATACACACTGATTTGTCCTCTATGATGTATGCTATGCTCAATCATTTCCAACAGTAATTCTGCTTTAGATGCGGGTCGACTAAAATTGGTTATAACCTCTTTGAGTTTATCCGCGGAAAGTTTTTCTAAAAATACATTAAACTTTTTTGTTATGCTTTGGTAAAGATTAACAATTTCAGGAATTGTATTCAATTCCACAAGGTTGTATGGAAGTGCTTCCCAATGATCATCCATTATTCCTTACATATAATATTCTAAAGAACGAATAATGTGTAAAATTACTTCCCCTAAAGGTCTGACGCCTTTTGCAGGGATTTTGAATAGTATACTATCTGGTTTTATTTCATTTTTATCCACTAAATCTTCAAAGGATTCTCCACTGAATTCCTGAAGAGTCTTCAAATATAGTTCTGTCTCTTTCAGATGTCTGAGAATTGCGTTTTTAAGAAAAGCTTCCAACACATCATAAACCTCATAGAAATTGTAGCAATTATCTAATTAAAATTCTGACGATTTAAAACAATTATTGATTCACCAAAAGGATGCAAAAAAATCAATTCACGAACAGAAAGATTAAAAATATAAATAGAACAGATGAAAGTAGCAAAAATACGCTAATAGTCTAGTGGCAGGACTTCGCCCTTCCAAGGCGGGAACCCGGGTTCAAATCCCGGTTAGCGTACCAAATCTTTTTCATATTTCACTTTTTGATACATTGTTTTTAATCATCATCAAACAGAAAAGATAAATATTGCTTCTAGAATACAACCTTGCTCGTGCTCGTGTAGTCTAGTTGGTAGGACTCAGCCCTGCCACGGCTGGAACCCGGGTTCGAATCCCGGCGCGTGCACCATTTAATTTTTTCTTATAACCCCTATAAACAAAAAAATGTAATACTGACGAGTCTTCTCGGTCATATTTGCGTTGTTATGTTAGTTATCGAAAGCTTCTCTGAGAATATATGGATGAACATTATATTATTAATATTGATGAAGAAGATGATAATGTTTCTAGCCGTAAAGAGCCAAACACATTCGATAGTGACGATATGGATAAAGAACTTGAAAAATTATTGGTGAATCAATCAGGTTCTTCTGACCGCTTTTCAAGTAGTTCTGTTGATTCATACATTCAACAGGTTCTCAAAACAAATAGAATTCTAGCTATTGGTGTAGGTGGTGCAGGTTCTAATGCCATTAACAATATTGTAACACGCGGAGGAATTATTGGAGCAACTACTGTAGCTGTTAATACAGATGCTAGACATCTTCTAAGTACTCAAGCTGATCGAAAATTGCTTTTAGGCAGAGAATTAACTAATGGAACTGGTGCAGGTAATGACCCGAACATAGGTCGAGCCGCAGCTGAAGAAAATGAGGAAGACATGAGAGAGTTAGTTAGAGGAAATGATCTTGTTTTTGTTGCTTGTGGTCTAGGAAAAGGTACAGGAACTGGAGCAGCACCATATATTGCAAAAATTGCTCAAGATGAAGGATGTTTAGTTGTTAGTGTTTGTACTTTACCTTTTGCATCAGAAGGACAATCAAAAATGGATGCAGCTTTGCTAGGTTTAGATGAATTAAATGAACACTCTAATACCATTATTGTGGTTCCAAACGAAAAACTACTGATGTATGCACCAGATTTTACACTCTGGGACGCATTTAAACTGGCTGATGATGTTCTGATAAACGCTGTTGTAGGACTAACTGAATTAATAGTACTCCCTGCAAGAGTTAATGTCGATTTTGCTGATACCAAGAAGATATTGAGACGTAGTGGTCCTGCGGTCATTGGTGTTGGACATGGAAAAGGTGAAAATCGAGCTATACAAGCAATAACTAATGCTTTATCAAATCCCTTACTTGATATAGATATTAATTCATCAACAGGTGCGCTTGTTAATATTAAAGCTAATAAGAACATATCAATGACTGAAGTTGATACCATTACAACTATGATTACAGATCAAATCAATCCAAAAGCAGAATTTGTTTGGGGTTGTAATATTGATGAAGTCATTCCAGATGATGAACTAGCGGTAACCGTGGTAATTGCTGAAGTAAAATCCTCTTACTTAACCAAAATTGAAGATATATCTATCGAAGCATTATGGAGAGATTAAGTAAACTCTTCCCCCCAAAATTATTTTTGGGTTTTTATGCTCTTTTCTATATATATTATTGGATACTATGTCAAAATTTCAAATCCACCACACAGAGGATTTTATTACATTAGAATCTGATAATCAAGCAATTTCACTTATTGGTTTTGCATTATCTAAGATGGAAGAAGGAGTTCTCACACAACTTTCGAAAAGAATAACAAATTATTTTGATTCTCTTGGTTATTCTTACGTTATTCAAATGACTGAAACATCAATGAAACTCTACTTGATCATTTCAGCACAGAATGTAGGTGAAGTAATAGGCGAGGTTTCAAATCTTCTAGATAAAATGCAAAAAATTACCCCAGTAAGTCCATTTCTGGTTATATCACAAATAAACCACCACAATATTGCTGAAAGCTTGCATGAAAGCTATTTCTCTCCTATCCGGAAAACATCGGAATCCCGAATTATCAAAATGGGAAAGAAATTCATGGTTTTCTCTTCTATAGTTTTTTCAGGAGAAGAATCTAATCAACTTACAAGATATTTTCAAGATTTGCTAACATTTGAACATTGTAATCTAAATCTAAGTTCAAGAATCCTTAAGAAAGGAAAGAATAAAGCTAGGGAACACAAAAAAGGGATTTTATTGACATACAGTTCTCCAGAATTTGATAATTGTATAGACTATTTACAGCAATTGAGAATAATATCTCTACAATATAAAGAAAAGATGGTGTTTTCGATAAGATTTCATTCCTTAAATGAAATAAAACGCAGTAAGATTCTCTTTCTTCTGGGATTACCTAATAAGTCAGAAATGCAGCTTTCTTGGGATTCATATTTTAAAATTGAGAAATTTATACCTTGTATAAAACCAGGTTTAAAGAAAAGAACTAAACCAATGAAATCCATACGCAAAAAGGAAATTCCCCATTATAATAGAAATAGATTATTTCCTCTTTTGAAGAGTGTAAGATTACCAATCTTCATGAGAAGGAAAACAAATCTTGATCAAGAAATTAAGAAAGAGCCAACAATTGTCCTAGCAATGGAACAAAAAGAAAAGGAAAATGAAGGAAAATCTATACTTGGTTCTGAAAAAAACACAAAGGAACAAGGTACAATATTCCCTTATGGTCAAGTTGTTTCTGAAAGAGAAATGGAAAAACTAATCAAGAATATTCCTCCTCCACCGCCTTAGAGATTAGTACTTTCTCTTCAAATTAACATTATTTCAAAAATAAAGTGAAAAGAAATGTTGATAAGGTAATTTTTTCTCATCCAGTAAGGAAGAAACAATATGTCTAATAAAAAAACACCTCACCTACGTACAAGGAAGAGAAAGAATCGAAGAAAAAAATTTCAGGTTTTGTCTCAAGAGGATTTCAAAGCACAAATTGTTTCTTTACTCATAAAAGCAGATAAAATTATTTCAGAGGATATGGAAAAAGCCCAGCAATTTGCTAAACAAGCACGTAAAATCCAAATGAAAACTAGAATAAAATTCCCTCCAGAATGGAAAAAACGATTCTGTAAACATTGTAAAGCATTCCTTTACCCCGGAATTAATAGCCGAGTTAGACTTTCATCTACAAACAAAGTGATTGCCATCAAATGTAACCACTGCAACAAGTATACTAGAATACCTTACTATAGAAACAAGGAGGTTAATAATGGACAACATCATTAACAAAATACGTCATGGACCATCAAAAATGCGTATAGGAAAAAAGGGAATTACTGAGAACATCATTCACGAAATAAAGAATGTACTGAAAAGGGATAAGGTAATAAAGATAAAATGCTTACAAGTTGTTCCTTCAGAATCTGTAAAAAATATAGCAGAAAACTTATCTAAAATAACAAATAGTAGAATTGTGGAAGTTCGAGGAAAAACAATAATTTTAGCTCGGCAAGGCATTGAATAAAACTAGAGAGTTGTGTTACTTGGTTTATATCTTTGTATGTATTGACTTTGATAGGGATTATGCACTACCAATCAAAAATAGTAAACATGCCATTAGCTATCCACTTAAAGAACAACCAAACGAAATTCTCAGAGACCCAAAATTATCAGCTTCTCTTAAGGGAACACTTGACTGTTTTGAACCCTTTATCAATTGTTTAACTGATTTCAACATCCCTTCAACCTTTTATTTTGAAGCAAGAAGCTTAAAACTATTAAAAGAAACTAATTCAAAATATGTATCTCTTCTTAAAAAGCAAATATTTGAGCATGGAGTACATGGTTTTGATCACGAGGATTTGACAGGGGAAGAAACAGGGATAAGTTTGAACAGAGACGAGGAAACACATATTATCAAGAGGGCACAAGCGGAAATTGAATCTATTCTAGATACGAAAGTATATGGATTTAGAGCTCCTTATATGAAAAACACTGCTAATACATTCGACATATTAAATGAACTAAACATTAGGTATGATAGTTCTTTGTATGTAGAAGCTGAGGCGGCCATAAAACCATATAAAATAAATGAAAACCTTATAGAATTCCCTGTTATCAAAACACCAAAACAAAGTATAATGGAAGGGATGTATACTTATCTTTGGCCTTTGTTCGAAGGCAAAAGAAAAGAAGAAGATGTCATAAATAATTACCTTCAACTTGTTAAGAACTCTCGACATGATGATTCATATATTTCGATTAACCTTCACTCCTGGCATTTTTCATATAATATTTCTCAAGGCAGATATCTTTCGAAAATGGAAATTCAAGAAAATGTTCGAATCTTTGAGAACCTCATAAGTAAACTACAAGAAACTGGAAGAATAACACTATCAACGCCAAAGAAGTGGCTAGAAGAAAGGTAATTTGTTCGAATCTATCCCTAGAGTTTTTCTTATCTGTTTAACATCTTTAAAAGAAGCAATTTGCTGGATTTCATCTAAAATTCTCTTTTCCCAACAATGTATTAAATCATTAAAATTATCTTCTGTCTCTTCCTTAACTTGGAATAATAACAGATTCTCTTTGATAATATCATGCAATTGGGTTGAAAGAGATTCTCTGAAATATGTCTCATAGACAAGAAAGTCAAGAATGTTTCTCATGATAATGACCCTGCTTTTGCTATGTTTAGAATCTAAAGAAAATTTCAACAAATTAGTTAAATCAGTACCAATTTCAAGAAAAACTGAATTGTCTTCACATTTCATAATAGGAAAACTTGATATTTGGTTTGTTCTAAAATCGTACAGGTTGTATACTTTTTTGTTCATTATTTTACTATAATGGGAAAGTAGTTCTGAATTTAGAACTGCCAAGAGATAAAACCACCCTATGTCTTTAGTAAAAGTGCTTTGAATAGCCAAACTAATGACATCGGTTTCATTAATCGTAGGGGGAGATTCTGAACCAAGCAAAGCAAATTTATTACTATTTGCTTGATATGGACAAACAATTTTGGGTATGTTTTCAATTAATTTCAAAGATCTATACGCAGCATAGTCGTAGAAACTCTTCAGACCATACTTCTTCTGTGTTTTTTCAAGAGTTCCTTTGAAATTAAGCAGATATTTCTTAATGTTTGGATAATCCATTATATCCTTGTCTTTTAGAAATATCCAAAATTCATCTCTTGTTCTCCAATGATAAGGAGAAATGTCACTATTCTTGATCAGATGTTTTAAACAGTCTTTTTCTTCCCCCTCCAATTTTACCTTTAGATTATTTGCGCCCATATATGTTAAATCTGATATATGTTTTAATTTAAAGATCCTATTATTTCCAGTTGAACATCCTTTACCAATTTTACATATTCCTGAAAATTCTCTGTATTTCTTATCATCTCCTAAATGATAATCAGCTCTTTTACTAATTTGGGTTATAATAGGATTCATTTCAAAAACCCATTTTTTTTCTGAAAGGTTTGACTGACGTATTTTTGTGTGTTTTAATCTGGTTTTATCGATAGATTGTATGGAAGAATCATCTTGAGCAAAATAAACATCAAATGGCAAGTTTCGTGGTTTAGATTTTCGTAGAATAACAATAGCGGTATCTACTCCCAAATTATTTTTAGCGGATGAAAAAAGAGTTCTATTACTTCTGAAGTCAATAATTTCAAGTATTTCAGAATTTAATAATAGGTGATTCCTCAATCTATTGCTGTCATTACCCTCAAGCCAGTACCTAGGGGTAATGAAGGACACTATGCCCCTGGAATTACATAAATCTATACCCCTTTCCCAAAAAACATTAGATATATCCCCATTAGGATTATATGTACTATAAAGTTTGGAATATGCTTTTCTTCCAGAAAGATTCATACGTTTTACGTTGATATAAGGGGGATTTCCAATTACTACATCAAAACCACCCATCTTGGATACTTCGGGAAAGATGTGATTCCAGTTTAATGGGGTTTCATTTCCCAACCATGTATTTACTCCTTCCCTGCTACTAGAAGGCATTCCATTAAGAATTGACTTTCTATAATTTGAAAAACTAGAATTGTTCTCTGTTCTTTGCTCAAAAGAAAAACCAATTAAGCTGTTTCCTACTTTGAAATTAAAAGCGGGTAAAATTACCCGCCTCTCTTTTAAAAGCTCAATAGCTTTTTCAGCGAACTTTAGTTTTGCTAATTCAGTTGAAACTGAAGACAAATCTGTCCCATAAAGATTATTAGAAATAATTGAATCTATTATGAATTTCTCAATATTTCTTTCTGCGAAGCCTTCTAAAGAAGATGTTCTTTGAATTTCATCTTCCAGAATTGAAACAGTAGTTTTGTATAATGAAAAAAGATAATCGAAGCTGTGTAAAAGAAAAACCCCCCAACCCATAGCAACATCACAAATTGTGAAATTGGGTAAAATTTTGTTAAACAGAACAGAAAATATTGCAGGATCTTGATCACGTTTTAAATCATTAAAATCTCTGAATTGTCTTTTAGTAACCAATTTGTTTAGTTTACTAAGGAGAGATTGAGAGATGGTTTTTTCAACCATGTATTGTGCAATAAAATCTGGAGTATAATAGCTACCTGTCTTCTTTCTACCACTGGATACTAAGGATTTGTCTAATTTCTTTTGTATCACTTGTATATCTGTTTCAACTTGATGTAAAAAATACTCGCTTACGAAATTCAAACAAATCATCTTCACATTCAATTAACCCTTTTTCTCTTTTTCGTATGGTTTTTTGTCTTAAGATTAGTTTTTTTAATTAGAAACACATGTTAGAATAGAATGTCTTTAGACTATTACATATCAAAAAGTTGTTCTTATCAAAAATTCATAGAAAGAACACCAAAAAATAGAGAACGATTAGATAATGTGTATTCTAGTGCCACTATACCTGAGAAGTATAAGAAACAGATTAAGGAAATAAAATCAACAATTAGACTTCTTGTTTTTGCAGAAAATTGGTGCTCAGATACAGTATTAACAATCCCAGTTTTAGCTAAACTTGCAGAATTAAATGATAACATTGATCTTCTTATTGTTCCAAGAGATGATGTAATAGAGAAATTCAAGCAAGAATTTCTAACTGAAGGTAAAGCAAAAATTCCTTTGGTTCTATTCCTTCTTGATAAAACTAAGGAAGTAAAAAGATGGGTAGAACGCACAAAGCAAACAAACGAACGTATTAAAGAAATTAAAGCACAACACGTTAAGAAATCTGAGATTTACAGAAGTGTTGTAGAACTTTATCTTAGGAAAGGTACGATTGATGAAACAACTAAGGTTCTTGCGTGTGAATTAATAAAAGTTGAACTAATTGCCAGTTCATCAAATTGAAGCCAGTTATTTGTTCTCGAAATTAACGATATGTAAGAATTTTAGATATCTTTGCTGAAGCACGTTCCATATCTAAGAACAATAGACCTAGCTTTGTGTCAGTTGTTGCGCTTACTGTTAGAACCGCATTTTCACCTGCTTGCATGGAAATTATGTAACCATGATCTCCCTCTACAAAAATTTTCTTTAGTAAACCTTTGTTAAGTTCTGTAGATACTCTTTCTCCTAATGAAAGCATAGCTGCAGTCATTGCAGCAAATCTAGTTTCTTCTACTCTCTCCAAAACTAAAGATACCAATGGAAGACCTTCTTGAGATACTACAGCAACATCTACTATCCCTATTGATCTAAAACGTAATTCATTGATACATTCCATAAGTTCTGCATTGATTGATTCCATTCCATATTGTGAACTATAAATTGACAAAGTCTATCACTGATCTACTAATAAAATTGCACTCACACATAAAAAGGCAACAAAAAAAAGAGGAAACCAGGTATCGTTTATTTCTTTTTATGAATTTCTTTTGAAAGCTTGTTAGTTAAATCGCTAATTATTTTCTTCCTTTCACCAAGATCAACTGGGAATGGCAAGACCTCAGTTGGTGTTGCTAGCTTAAGAATGTCATCTGTTGTGGTGACTTTATTACGATTGATTGAACGGTAGTTGTCAATAGCTCTGAAGTATGCATCTGGTTCATAGATGAAAAGAGAACCAGGACCTACAATAATTACAGCATTTGATTCCCGGATACACCATGCTGGGTGAGCTGAATTGTTAAAGCTTTCAACTACAGTGATATCTGAATGTTCTTTCACATAATCAAACGAAGTCTTAGTAGCAGCTGCGTAAAACTTATCGTTCAAAGAGTAGAACTCTTGATCATTTTTGAAATATTTAATCTCTTTTGCTTCTTCTAGAATTGGATCTGTAAGAGCTTGATCATTCCAAAATTTCTGGTTCTTATAGATAGGCTCATTCACTAAAAAGCAAGATTCAATTTCAGATTCTGATTTATAAATTGTAAAACGTTGCATTAAAGAAACACTATCAGAATAGCGAGAGAAAAGTGTGTTAATTGAACCCTCTTTATAGAAATTGTACGGTAGCGCTTGAGTATGAAGTTTGTGAACAGGATTTGCCAAAATCGTAGGAATTTCTACAGACGAAGGTTCCATTAATTCTACAATATCTAAAGAAACCAAATTACCATGTTTCTTGACATTTTCCTTTATCTCTTCATAGTGAAAGAATAGGTTGTTTCCACTTAAAGGCTTAAAAGGTGCTGTTTTCATCGAAAGATCGTTTTCAAAAGAAGAGATAATTTCTTTTGCAAAAGTAGTTTTTCCTGAATTATATTCAAATAGGCCTCCAATGAAAACTATGAATGTCATTGTAATTACCTACAACAGTAAAATATGCACTGTTGATATATGTTTCGAAAGTGTAAATAGAGGAAACTTATCCAGAGAAGCTTACAAATGAGGGATGCTGAGAATATGTGGAAGTTCAGACTAAATTTCTATTCTAATTTCATTGCTTTTATAGAAAACTATCAACCGCTCTTTGAAGTATTCTCTTAACTTTTCTATAACATCATCAATTTCTTCTAGCTTATCTTGATCTTTTGATTTCTTCCACTCTTTGTAGTGGTCATAAGCAATAGAACTTTTGGATGCAGTTTCTTTTACTAATTTTTCCCTGTATAGCAATATTGTGTCTCCCTTAATTTTGATAGACCTATAAAATGGCTCATGTTCCATCTTTTCTTTCTGACAGATTTTAGTAATCACATCATAAACCATAATAATCACCATTTTTCAGACAATCTATTCATCTGTTGTCTGCTTTTTTCTCGTCTGTAAGAATATAAATAGCTATAATACCTAAAGAATATATAAAACAAAATTTCTTAGAATAAAATTTCAAGGAAGAAAGGAAGAAAAGAGAGTTGGAGCGGGGTCGGAGATTCGAACTCCGGTCCATAGTTTTGGAAATAAAACAATCATGGAAAATATAACTCAACTACACGAATAGATTCACACATAGTTTTTTAATAATTTCAGTTTATTATCAAATAGAATATTAAAATTCCTTAGAAGAGTGAAAAACCATGACAAATTTGTTGGAAGATATTGATGAAATCTTACTAATGGGACCAGGACCTTCTTGTGTCCATCCAGAGGTGTATAAAGCCCTCAGTCGCTTCACTTTGGGTCACCTAGATCCACATTTTATTAAAATAATGGATCAGATTCAAGTATTACTACAAAAAATATTGAATACCAATAATAGATTGACAATTCCAATTTCAGGAACAGGATCTGCTGGGATGGAAACCTGTTTTGTTAATTTGATTGAGCCAGAAGATAAAGTCTTAATATTAATAAATGGGGTTTTTGGAAAACGAATGCGCGAAGTAGCTACACGTCTGGGTGCAGATATAGATAGTATAGAATTTGAATGGGGGACACCAATTGACCCTAAACAAGTAAAGGAAAAACTAGTAAGTAATTCCTATAATCTCATTGCAATGGTTCATGCAGAAACCTCAACTGGAGTAAAAAATCCGGTCGAGGAGATATCACATATAATTAGAAACACTGAAAGTTTATTCTTGGTAGATGCAGTTACAAGTCTCGGGGGAATTGAGGTTAGAGTTGACGATTGGGGGATTGATGCCTTGTATAGCGGATCTCAAAAATGTCTATCAGTACCCCCCGGTTTAGCTCCTGTTAGCTTTTCGGAAAAGGCTTTATTAAAGATCAAAAATAGGAAAACCCGAGTTCCGAACTGGTATTTAGATATGAGTTTGATTGGAGAATATTGGCAAAAGGATCACAAACGAGCATATCATCATACAGCACCAATAAATATGTTATATGCACTATATCAAGCACTCTTACTCTTCTTTGAAGAAGGAGCGGAAAAAGTATTTCAACGGCATGCAGAATGCCATAACAAATTAAAAGCAGGATTGGAAGAACTAGGGTTGAAATTGTATGTTGAAGATAAGTATCGTCTTCCAATGCTTAACGCGGTATCCATTCCAGAAAGTATTGACGAAGCAGAAGTTAGAAAAAAACTGCGGCTTGAACATAAAATTGAAATTGGTGGGGGTTTAGGACCATTAGAAGGCAAGATCTGGCGAATTGGGTTAATGGGATATACTGCGCAACCAGAGAATGTTGAAAAATTCCTTGCTGCGTTGAAGAGTGTTTTGTAAGTCTTTTTCCAGCTTCATAACATGCGATGAATGGCGATTTTGCTATCAGAAACGCTTTAAAATAGAGTTTGGAGCGGAGACGGAGACTTGAACTCCGGTAATCGGTTTTGCAGACCGAGGCATGGCGACTTTGCTATCTCCGCTTTGTTTTCTTGTCTTTTTCCTTCTTTCTTTTAATCAAAAAGTTTTCTATCTTTTAGATGTTAATTTCTTTTAGCTTGAGCTTTTTTTCTTCTTCCACTGTTTTTGCTCTTCCTGCTTTTGCTCTGTATATTTCTTTCCCTTCTCCTTCTCTTAAGGCTATAATCATTTTTACACTCACTCTAAATTCTGCTCTTTCTCCTTCTTTGGATAAACTATGTGTTTGAATTCTTCTAACTTCCTTATCATTGCAAAATTGTCATCTTTCTTTGCTTCTTTCCTTAGTTCAGGATCTAATTCTAATGCCTTTTGTAAAGATTGAACTGCTTTCTTTAATCTATCTTTATTTGAAGAAACTATCGCTTCCATATACCAATACTCTGCATTTCTATCTTCTTTCTTGATTTGTTCTAACAACTTCTCCAATTCTTCGTATTCTTTCTTATCTAGTACTTCTTTCAACTTCAGAGATAGAATTATATACCTATCTTCTTCAGAATCCAGCTTCAAAATTATCTCTGGAATTTTGTTGTATTTTTGTTTCCTAATATAATAAGCTCCCAGCGCAAATAGCACTCCAGAGGAGTCTGGAAAGTTTTCTAGAGCTTCCAATAACACTTTTTCTGCTGCAACAAGATTTGATGTATTTATGTAACAAAAGGATAAGTTAATCCAATCTTTAGCAGATCCTTCTCTTAGAGATAATCCATCCAAATACAGATTAACGGCTAAATCATATTTCTTATCTCGCATATAGAGCCTAGCCAGACGAAAATAAGCTTTTGCAAAAGAGCTGTCTATTTCTATACATTTTGCATAATATCTTTTAGTTGTTCTAATTTTTCCTGCCCTTTCATAATCAATGCCTAAGGTATAAAGTATGTCTGATTCTTCCTCTCCTTTTTTTAAACACCCGAGGTGTATCTCGATAGCTTTTTCATAATCTTTATTTCGCCTATAAGCGATTCCAAGAAGAAGTAAAGCTTTTTTTGATCCAGGATTGAGTTCTAGATAATCTTCAAGATACCTAATGGTTAGATTATACTTTTCTGCTCTCATTTCTAGAGCTGCAATTTGTAGCAATCTCTCAGGATCTTCTTTGCCTATCTTATAGCTAAGATAAGCTGATCTTGCTGCTAGATGTAGTTTCTTTTTACCTTTCCATCTATCTGACATTTTTGTTAAGGGAAGAGTAAAGAATCTACGCAGAGATACCATTAGGTATCTTATTGCATTTTCAAGTAAAAATATATCGGCAAAGGAAACGAAAGAAATATTTGCCACCATCCTCTATTCTATCTATGGAAGTTTCCAAAGAAGTTTCATGGGATTGGATTGGTAACCATCTACGAGTCAAAGTTCTCTTCTCTTCAGCAGGTTTAGCAACTCAAATACTGGTAAATGACATTGAGAAAGATTCAAATTTCTTGATAGATGTGGGTGATGGAATATTACGCGATTTGGTTTCTTTACCTAGCAAATATTACGAAAACATTGATACCATACTAATCACTCATGGTCATTTTGATCATGTGGGAGGCATATTTTCTCTTTTAGCTTTTTTCAGGATGATAAATAGAAGTAAAAGACTTCTTTTGATTGCACCTCCAGATGTTGTTGAGCTTAAAGGATTAGTAAAAACATTTCATGATAGTTATGGAGAATCAATTCCTTATCAGCTGGAAATAATTAATATAGAAAGGGAATTTGAATTAGAGAATGCGCTTATATCTGCTTTTGCTGTTCAACATCGTGGATCAATAATAGGCGGGGAGAAACTTCCCAATATTCCCTCTGTAGGATATATAATAACCAAGAATGCAGAAAAAATCCTTTACACTGGAGATACAGGTTATTTTGATCAACTAAAGGAACATGTAAGAGGAGTAGATTATGCTCTAATTGAGGGGACACATAAAAATAAGAGAACACCATTTCATCTTACATATAGTGAAGCAGAAGAAATCGGGAAATTAGCCAAAAACTATCAAATTGTTCATAAAATCATGTCTAGAGGAACCTGAAATTGGAATATACTATTCTTTTTTTCCTGTATTTCTCAAAATGCTACCACATATTTTTATATAGTTAAAATTCATTATTTAACAGATAACATGGCTAATAATAAGCAATCTCCCAAGAGCAAGGCTGAAAAATCAGATAAGGGGCCCATTATGTTTGAAGAAAATATCAAAAAACATAAGGAAAGTATAGACGATGAACATTTTTCAGAAGAAGAACCTCAACCTAAATCAACGAGTGCATATATGATCAAGTTAGTTTTAATTGGTGATGCTGCTGTTGGTAAAACATCTATAAGGAAAAGATATCTTGGTGAGGGGTTTCAGAAAGAGCATTTAGCTACCCTTGGGGCTGATTTTGCTGCCACCACTAGAGTTGTAGATGAATATAAGATAAAATATCAAATCTGGGATTTAGCGGGGCAACCCATGTTCAAAAATGTTAGACCAAGGTTTTTCAAAGGATGTTTCGGAGCTCTAGCGGTGTTGGATATAACCCGAAGAGACACATTTCTTAACTTAGGTAGTTGGATAGAGGAGTTATACCAATTTAGTGGTAGAGGAGTTGTTCCTGTCATAATACTTGCAAATAAGATGGATCTTGTCGATGAACAAAAAGTAACAATTGAGGAAATAAAGTCGTTTGTAAAAAAGCTAAATAAGAAAACAAAAGAGCATTCAATAGAAAATTTTCTTCTAGAAACCTCTGCTAAAACAGGATTGAACATAGACAAATCGTTTGAAATTATTAGTGAGCATATTATTGAAAGATTCTCTACATCGGATTAAGAATAATTTTTTCATATAAGTTTAAAGATATAGACCCCTATCAAGAGTACTTCACACACTACAAGAATGATTCCCGCTATCACGTGACCATAAATAAAACTCATAATTAGACTAAAACAAGTTAAAATAATACCTATAAAAATGAATAAATCGTCCAAGGAACCAAGATATTGATGGTAACTTTTTTTCAAAAATTTATTTATGTTTCCTAAAAAGTTCTTCGAATCGTTTGTTTTCTCTGATTTTTCTGTACTCATTCAATATCTTCCTTTGTTAAGTTTCTTGTTTAAATCTATCCTAATTTCCCTTTTATGTTTATAATTTTATTCTTTCCATATAACTAGCAAAGTAATCTTTTTAAACGTGGTTTGTTCCCCAGAGACTGAAAAATACATAAGAGTTCTCTCTTTCAAAAATCAAGAATACGAGTGAAAATTATGCCAACAGCTTATGATGTTCCATCTGATTTACTTATTAAAAAAATAACTGAAGAATTGAAAAAGGAAGCAGAAATCAAACCACCAGAATGGGCTATATATGCCAAAACTGGAGTTTATAAAGAAAGTTCTCCTGTTCAAGATGATTGGTGGTATATTAGAGCTGCCTCTATGTTAAGAAAAATCTACTTTTATGGTCCAATAGGTGTATCAAGATTACGAACTGCTTATGGTGGTCGTAATAGAAGGGGTGTAAAGCCTGAGCACTTTGCTAGAGGTAGTGGAGCTGTAATTAGAAAGATACTTCAGCAATTAGAAAAAGCAAAATATATTCAGAAGAAAAGTGGTCATGGTAGCAAAGGACGAGTAATTGTAGGTCGTGTTTTAACTCCAAAAGGTCATTCTTTTGTGGATAAATTATCAGCTGATTTAAAAAGAGAAATTCCCGCTTTAGAAAAATATTAAGATTATTGAGAAGAATTCGGTTACGGAAATTAAACCTTGAACAGTTCAATAAGTAAGGGTGCGAAGAAATGTATGATGAAGACGAATTGGAAGTAATAAGGCAAAGGAAAATAGCACAATTACAAGAGCAACAAGTAGCTCAAGCACAAGAGGAACAACAAGCAACTCTTGAAGCTCAAAAACAAGTAATCCTTCGTCAAATTCTTACTGAAGAAGCTAGACAACGTCTTACTAACGTTAAGCTTGTTCGTTCTCAACTCGCAGAAGCTGTTGAAGTAAAACTGATACAATTAGCTCAACAAGGAGCAATTAATGGTAAATTAACTGACGATCAACTAAAAGAAATTCTTCGTCAAATTCAAGGTCAAAAAAGAGAATCAAAAATCGATATAAGGCGATTATAATGGCAAGAAATAAACAGCTACCAAGAAAACTCAGGTATGCAAAAGAAATGAAATCTAACAAACCTGTTCCAAGTTGGTGTGTTATACGAACTAACAGACGCTTTCGAACCCATCCAAAACGTAGAAGATGGAGATCTACCCGTATTAAAAGATAAGGAGAAGAAGAATCATGTCTCAAGAATCTATAGAGAACATTTACACAATTCCATTTTATCCACAATTGAATAAGACAGCACCATATAAGAGGACTCCAAGAGCTATTAGACTCCTCAAAGAATACATCTACAAGCACACAAAAGCTGATGATGTTATAATAGATGAGGAATTAAATGAGTTCATGTGGAAAAGAGGAATTAAAAAACCACCAAGAAAAATTAAAGTTCGTGCAATAGTTGAAACAATTGAAGAGGAAAAAATAGCTACAGTTGAATTAATTCATGAAAAGGTGGATGCTGCAGCACGCCCACAACTTGATGGTATAGCAATTCCTGGAGAATTGGAAGATGAAGAAGAAGAGGAAGAGGAGGAAGAAGACGGAGAAGAGGTAGATATAGCCCCCGTCGAAACTTCTGAACCTGAAGAAACTCCAGAAGAGGAACAGTCTAAATAAAATGATCCTTCATTTTCATTTTTTGAGGTAGATAATTTTGGACATTGCAAAAACCACTATTTTAGGCAACTCGGGATTAGGTGTTTTTGCATTGTCTACCGAGGATTTTTCCATTGTTCCTTATAGTGTTAAAGAATCCTCTCTCAAAGTGATTTCAGATACGTTGAGTGTAAAAGTAATTCAAACTACAATTGCAAATTCAGTTCTTGTTGGAACCATGATTGTAGGTAATTCAAAGGTTATTTTTGTCCCTCAAAACATTAAAGAAAAGGAATATAAAATACTTGAAGAAAGCCTTTCTGATCAAACTAAACTTGTAGAACTAAACACCAAATATACTGCCCTTGGAAATCTAATCGTTATGAACGATAAAGGAGCAATTGTCAGTGATATGCTTGAAAAGAATGCTCAAAAACAGATTCAAGATGAATTGAACATAGAGATAACTGTAGGGAATCTACTTGGTTCTCCACTAGTTGGTAGTCTTGCAATGTCTACAAATCGAGGAGCACTTGTTCACCCTCTTCTTTCTGAGGAAGAAATCAAGGAAGTTGCTTCCATTCTCCGTGTTAAAGCTGATGTTTGCACTATTAATAGAGGAATTCCTTATCCAAGAGTTGGTATAATAGCTAATTCCAAAGGAGCAGTAATTGGTACTGATAGTACAGGTCCAGAAAGTATGAGAATCTTTGAAGTTTTATTAACTCCTTAAAGACTTTAGATTCAAAAACTTGAAAAACCCTTTTGCAATCGGGAAACAACTAAGTTAAGGTGAACGCTAGATGAGCTCTGTTAAAACATTCCATATCCGTGGCGAATATAAGAGACGAAAAGATAAGATACCTTTTGGTAAATACGTTAGAGCATTAAATCAAGAAGATGCTTTGGAACAAATCTATAACATTCTTGGAAGCAAACATAAAGTAAAACGAAATTTGATTTTCATTAATCCTAAAGACATCAAAGAAATCACCAACCCTGATGAGATTAAGGATCCAGTTATCAAAGCATTTGCTACAGAAGATGATTTAGCCATTCCAAAAAGGAAGTGAAAATACTGTCAAAAGATTCTTCCCCTCAACAAGTTTCTCAAGAGGAACTAAATAATCTATTAATGGCCGCTCAACAATTAGAGCAACAAGCAACTAGATATAACCAGCAAATAGAAATTTTGAATGGTTATTATAACGAAATTCATAGTGCTGAACAAACATTGAGAGATCTTGACAAAGCAGAGGAAAATAACAAAATTCTAGTTCCTATAGGGGCTGGTAATTTCATATATGCAACCGTTGAAAATGGTGAGAACATTATTGTTACTATAGGGGCAGGAGTTCACAGTGAAAAGTCACTTCAAGGCGCTACTGAAGGTATCAAGAAGAAGAAGACAGATGTCGAAAATCAACTCACTCAAATAAAAGCTAGTTACAATGAAGTAATAGAACGGTTGAAAGAGATTGATAGAGTAGTCAAATCTGTTATGTAAGAGGAGAAGTGAGATTCTCTTGTTTGATCAACTTCGAAAAAGCGTTTCAAAATCTTTCAAAAAGATTACAATTACTGATTTTTCTATAAAATCAATTGCAAAAGTAAACAAAGAATTAAAGGACATTCTCATCAAAAATGAAGTTGCTGTAAAAACAACTGATGAAATTTGTAAAAGATTTGCAAAGAAATTGTCAAAGATTGAGTATACAAGATTTTCTAACACTAGGTCAATTGTATTAACAACCTTAAGAGAAGTATTATTAGAAATATTGACTCCATCTCAATCTATAGATCTCATTGAGCTTGTAAAAATTGCAAAAGAAAGAAAAAATCCACTAGTTATAGCTTTTTTTGGGGTTAATGGTGTAGGAAAAACGCTTTCTATTGCAAAAATTGGAAAGTATCTAATGGATAATGGATATTCAAGCGTTTTTGCGGCAGGAGACACCTTTAGAGCAGGAAGTATTCAACAATTGCAGAAGCATGGAGATAATCTAAATATAAGAGTAATTGCTCAAAACTACGGTTCTGATGCTGCTGCGGTTGCTTATGATGCGATAAATCATGCAACTTCAAAAGGGATAGATGTTGTTCTAATCGACACGGCGGGAAGAATGGAAACTAATTCAAATCTAATGGCTGAACTGCAAAAGATATGTAAAGTTTCAGAACCAGATCTAAAATTCTTTGTGGGTGATGCTCTTACAGGTAATGCCCTAATTTCTCAAGCAAAGCTGTTCAACCAAAAAATTGGAATTGATGCTTCTATATTAAATAAAATTGATGCCGATGTCAAAGGTGGAGCTGCAGTTTCAGTTACCCACATAAGCGAAAAACCGATAATTTTCTTAGGTGTTGGACAAAATTATGAGGATCTTGAATCCTTCTCTGTTGAAATGATTTTAGACAATATACTACCGACTAAATAGTGAATTGTTCTTGTTCTATTTTCATTATACTTAAACTATAAAATAAAGAAAAAAAGAAAATAAAAAAGAATTACTTTGGTGTTACGTCTTTTATAATACCAACAGCTACGGTTTGACCCATGTCTCTGATTGCGAAACGCCCTAATTGTGGGAAGTCTTCATACTTTTCCGCAACCATATCACGAGTTGGAATCATTACTACTTCAGCTGTATCTCCATTCTTCAAAAAGTCTGGTTTATCTGTTTTGACACCTTTTGTAACTTTTGTCTTAAGCTCAGCAAAACGTGTAGCAACCTGTGCAGTTCCACAGTGAATAACTGGTGAATATCCCACTGCTATTGCAGAAGGATGTCTGATTACTTGTACTGTTGCTGTGAAGTCTTTTACAATGGTTGGAGGTTTGGCTGCATGACCAACGACATCTCCACGACGAACATCTTTCTTTTCTAAACCTTTGCAACTAAAACCAATGTTGTCTCCAGGTATGGCTTCAGGAATTGTTTCGTGATGCATTTCAATAGACATTACATTTGCTTTTTTACCTGTTGGTTGGAAGATTATTTCGTCCTTTGGTTTAAGAACACCAGTTTCAACACGACCAACTGGAACTGTACCAATTCCTGTGATTGTATAAACATCTTGAAGAGGTAGTCTTAGAGGTTTATCAACAGGTTTAGGTGGTACTTCAAAAGTATCCAAAGCATCAAGAATTGTAGGACCTGTATACCATGGCATGGATTCTGGTTTTTCATTAAGATTGTCTCCTTTCATACCACTTGCTGGAACAAAGATTACTTTCTTCATATCAAAACCAAATAATTTGAGGTTTCTTGTCATTTCATCTTTAACTTCATCAAAACGTTCTTTTTTGTATTTAGCAAGATCCATTTTATTGACAGCTACTATTAGTTGATCAACACCTAGTGTTTTTGCTAGTAAAGCATGTTCTCTAGTTTGCCCTGTTGCACTAATTCCAGCCTCGAATTCACCTGTACCAGCACTGATTACGAGAATTGCTGCATCAGCTTGAGAAGTACCTGTTATCATGTTTTTAACAAAATCACGATGTCCAGGTGCATCGATAATTGTAAAGTAATATTTCTTTGTTTGGAATTTATAAAATGCAAGATCGATGGTTACCCCTCTTTCTCTCTCTTCTTTTAATTTGTCCAAAGCCCAGGCAAATTTAAAGCTGCCTCGTCCTATTAATTCAGCTTCTTTTTCAAACTTTTGGATATCTCTTTCTGAAATGCTTCCGCATACATAGAGTAAATGTCCAGTCATAGTAGATTTACCATGATCAACGTGACCAATGATTACCAAATTCAAATGAGGTTTCCCTTTTGAGCTCATTTCATATACACCTTTTTGATTAGCAGTACTAACATTATTTATCTGATGTACTATTAGTATTATCCCCCCGTTGAATTTTTAAAAGCATTTTGGTTGCGTTGTTTTTGTCTAAATCTCCAATTCAGTAGTTTGAGTATTACCATTTGTAATACTACCCTCTTCAAATACAAAATATTTAGCTGAATAAAATTGATTTAAAAGAAAAAATGAAAAAAGGAAAAATAGTTGAAGATTATTAACTAATCTTCAGTTTTTTCAGGCACAGGATAATTATCGTTTACTTCAGCAGAAAGCTGAGCAATATCTTCTGGATAAAGTACTTCATAAATCCTAACTAGTGGAAACCTTCTGGAATCTGCTATACCTGTAGCTAGTCCATAGCTTCTGAACACTTCACTGAAGTATGTTATACCATCTGGACCTTTAAGGTTATAAACAGGATTTTGTGCAGCATCAACTAACAGCTGAGGATTAGTACTTGTAGGAGTTCCAGGCATTTCTGATGCCCAAGCAAAACCAGTGGCTTGATCATAAGCTGATAGTCTATAAAGAACCGAAGAGTAGAATGGTGTTAGATATTTATATTGAGTTTCTGCTTCATTTAAACCATAGAAAGCGTCTTCAGTCATTCCATATCTTGGCACTGTAGATTCAGCAATTCTTATACACCATAGTGCCTTTCCTAAGTCTGAACCAAGACCTGGAATTCCAGCTTGAGTATTAACTAAGACATATTTTACATTATATTTATACATCAATTTAACTGACTCAGTGAAGTTCCACATTAGCATGGTTCCTACCATACCGATTTGTGTTTTATTCGTAGTTGCATTATCTACAAGCGACGTTGCATTACCGTAATTCGTAATCCAATAACCATAATCCCACCAACTCATAACGACAGGGGCACTATTCGCAACTATACCTTCTCCTTGAGCATTGTATCTTAACCACAATAAAGCTTCTTGCCAGTCTGAAGATGGAGCACCAGGAACAGTGTAAATTACTGGGGCCATCTCGGATTGAGCATAATCGTCTGCTAATTTTACGCTTTGGAAAGTAAATGTAATAAGTAAACCGAATATTACTAAATAAGCTACTATGGCTTCATCTCTACCTATCGATTTCGTGATTCTTAATTTTCTTTTAGTCAGAGCAATTTTACCATGAGCACTTAAAGAATAAGTATAAAGTAATTTATCAATAGCAAGTGCACTTAGTAATGAAGCAGCTGGAGATAACAATAATACCAACCTTACCATTGATCCTGAGAAGTAAATTGTAGTTACTCCAAGAGTAAGGATGATTATATTTACATCTGTTGGTTTTTTAATACAGTAATATAATCCTAAGGGAATCAGGAACATCATAATATGAATACTATTGAAGAGCTCAGCCCAAGTCATGGGTTGATGTTCGCTTACCGAGGAGATAATCGGAATTGCTGACCGATTTCCTGGCAGAATAACTGCCCAGAATTTAGCAGCAATGTTTGTGAACATACCTAAGGACAGAAATACTGTGATTAGACTAGCTAACAAAAACAGTGCCGTTATTGAACCTATAATTATAACTTGTTTAAACGTTTTTTCACTTAGACTTCGGGAAAGGTTCTGTACTATTCCTACCAGAACTAGAAGCCCAATCATCAAAACAGGAATCATGACTTCAATATTGTAGAACTTGTTAACCAGTACTCTAGGCACCAAGACTCCTATCATTAGTGCCGTGACAATCGTAATAGTATAAGCTTTAATTAGTTTGAAAGTAAGTTTCCTTGTTAAAACTAGGAAGAAAGTTGCTAAAGGCAACAAATCTAAGATATATCTATATGCACCCCAACTTCCAATCAATAAAGCTAAACTTACACCTGCTAAAAATGATGAAATGGTACCACCACGTTTTATTGCTCGTATAAAGAAATACAAGGTTAAAACTGTAAATAGAATCCCTACCGATTCATTGTCAAAGAACCCTGCCGTGCTTCTTGATACAAAAGCAGGGGAAAAGGCCATGAAGAAAGCCGTGAATAATCCAGTTCTAGTACTAACTGTTTCTTTTCCTAGAAAATAAGAGGCAAGAATTGTAAAGAACCCATAAAATACTGGACTAAAGTATGCTACTTGTGTAATTGTTACTTCGATGGAGAATATTCCTAATAACCATTTAATGATAACTGCACTTACAGGAACTCCCCAATATAGTTCTCTTCCTGTATGGAAACCGTAAGGATACCAAGAATTATTTTTGAACCAATGTACGAAATCTATAAAACTATTACTATTAATATATTCAGCACTTACTAACTGAACATATGGATCAAATGCCTTGATTAGTGGATCATATCCTTTCATCAAAGAAAATAATCTAATCATAATACCTGCTGCGAGAATAATCAATAGACTTATTCTATTAAGAAGAGCTTCCCTATTTATTTCATAATCTTCGAAATGATTAACGATTTTTTTCCAAAAGCGTCCTAGCATTCCGGTTATACCTGTATCGCTTGACATTGAATCTCACCTATAACTTGTTACATAAGCTTGGTAATCTCTTATTGAAGTTGAATAAAGAAAAGCGTTTAAAAATATTACTTATGGAAAGTCTTTTCCACTTTAATTTCTCGATAAAAAATCTGATAATGCGAAAAAAATAGTAAAAACGCTTAAAGTGGAGGAATTAGCAACTTACCTTATCTTTAGTATTCTCATTTCAATTAATAGCATAGTAACATTAATTAACTTAATTTATGGTTAAAGTGATTTAGATATTAATGAGACTTGAAAGAAAAATCGCATATGCACTGGCCAAAGAGTTAAAAGATATTACACAAGAAGCAAAATTAGAAGCTCTTGCTATTTTGACAGCAACAGGAGACAGGGTGGCTTTTTACGCTGGAGATAAAACTGCAAATTCAACAGAACTTTCAGCAATTGGAGCAGCACTTGTGGCAGCTGCAAGATTAGCACTTGAAAGACTATCTTATGCCCCAATAAATGATGTGATGGTTCGTGGAAAGAACGGTTTTCTAATTCTCAAATCTATAGGAGATTTTCATCTAGTTGGGGGAACTAGTGATATTGAGGAATTCAAAAACGCAATTGCAGTATTATCAAATCATGCACCTACAATAGCGGACATATTATCGTATGTTCAGATTGATGAAGACGAACTACACATATAATAAGGAAACGACATCTTTTACATCTATTTCATTTCTTGAAAATTTATTTGGGTTCTTTGTAATAATTTTAAGTTGATAAAATATGTTAAACCAGCTGTTGGATTAATATTCATACTTTTTTGATAACTAGTTTGATATTGAAAAGTTCCTGAATTTATAAGAGTGACACCTTTGTATGTATCATCTCCCGCAATATGGGTGTGACCTGTTTGAAAGATATCTGGTACTCTCGAAATAACTAACCGATCCTCTGATTCTGGAGCAATTGGTGTTCTTTTCCCATAAATAGGAACTAAATGACGATTTTCCAACATTCTAACCATTGCTGGTATTGAAGTTTCATGTGATATTGCAGGAATTGCTGCATTTATATCTAATATAGAATTTCCATGGTGCATCATAATTTCCACATTGTGTGCTTTTAGATAACAAGGGCTTCCTAAAAGATGAATATTATCAATTCCATAAAAATCAGGAGCGAAATCTCTTTGAATTGGAGTTTGTGGTTCAGCAGCTCTTGCACCATCATGATTTCCAGGTATGATGATGATTTCAACATCATCACGTACCTGTTCGAAGTAATATGCAGCAGTCTGGTATTGTAAACGAATGTTATCTTGCGCTAAATCTTCTATTTGTCCTGGATAAACACCAACTCCATCAACAACATCACCACCAACTAAAAGATACTTAATTTTCCTACCAATCTCATTAAGTTTTTCACTTTCAAGTTCCCCATTAACAAACTTAATAGCACGCAGAAATAATTTTTCAGAGAAATTTTTTGACCCCACATGGATATCAGAAATGAATAAAGCATATACGTCATCATAAGCAAAATTTGATTTGTGAAAGGGAATATCAGGCCAAAGGACATCATCTACACTTAATCTATCCTTCCACCAATTACCAGTAAAACAAAGTACAGAATCTTCGAGTATGAATTCTGATTTAGCTATCAAGTCTTGTTTTGATTTATAGATGATTCCCGTTATAATACCTGATGGATCTTCCAAATCAAGAATAACTGTTCCTCCTCTCGTTTTATGTACTTTCGTTACCATTGCTACTAGTGAAATCTTATCTCGATTGCGATTGGGAATTAAGTCGTTTGTGGTAACTCTATTAGTTATATCTCTTCGTTTTAAAAATAATGTATTAATTGATTGAAATCGGCTCTTAAAGTAGTTTCGAAAATTTGCAGCTGTTGCAACAGATTTCTGTATTTCTGGAGAAAAAATGATTTCCAAATCTGAAGATATTTTTTCTCTTCTTGATTTTGTTTCTACCTTAATTTCTGATTTCACTTCTTCTTCCTTTGTTTTTTTCTTTTCTTGAACAGGTTGCATTTCTTGTTCTTGTTTTTTAGTTTCTTCCTTTTTCGGGAGAATCTGTTCCAAAATTTCCTCCTTTTTAATTATGTCTTCATTGAGAAACTCATCGATGTCCTCAATAGAAAGAATAGCTTTGCTTAGTTTTGAATCAAGAATCTTGTCAATAACATTCTCTACTTCCTGCAAACTATTTAGATAATCATAGGCCTCTGGAGTCAGTTGGTAACCTTCAGCATATAATTCTCTGATTTTCCTAGATGGAGTCATGAACAAACACCTTAGATTTCATGAAAACATAAATGTTTTGTAGAGAAAATAGATGGCGACCCCGACGCGATTCGAACGCGCGACCCCCAACTTAGAAGGCTGGTGCTCTATCCAGCTGAGCTACGGGGTCAGCAGTATTATCTTTCTTTGAAATTAATGATATCTTAAATTTTTTGTTGGTTGGTTTCCTTTGTCAATTATTAACATTGATTTAAATTCTTTTACATTGTTAATTATTTAGAAGAGAAGTATCCGATAAAAAATAATATATATCTCTATTTTAAAACGCAATTGATAGTTATGAGCAGAAGTTCTCGAGGACAGAAAAAAAAGAGAGATACAAGTCCAATGCCTGCAACAGGTGCAGGTTTAATGAGATATTACGATGAAGATTTACCAGGTGTAAAAATTGGTCCGTGGTACGTTGTTGCTTTCTGCCTTATTCTGATTGTCGCTGTACTTGTTGGTAATATCGTCTATTGATTATCTTGTTTTGTCATAAAGGGGTGTGAACATCATTCTCTATTATCAAGAATTAATGAAAAAATTATATTTGGATAAAGATCTCAAACGAGGTTTGGAAAAAACTGTTTTGAAACTTGTAGAAGAAGTAGGTGAGCTTGCGGAAGCTATATTACTACAAGATAAAGAAAAAATAACTGAAGAAATTGTTGATATTATAGCATGGACTTTGAGTATAGCTAATATAGCAGGAATAAACGTTGAGGAAAGTTTTATACATAAATACTCCAACTCTTGCCCTAAATGTAAAAAAAACCCTTGTAGTTGTGATTCAATATAACTACTTTTTCACTTAATTTAACAACAGAATATTGTGTAATATTAGCATAACATCTGAGCTAGTCCCAAAATTTTTGTTGCTTTTTTAATATAGAAACAAAGAAAATGTATGAAATGAAAGAGATAGTGCTCTACACTACTGAAGATTGTCCATACTGTAATATCGCAGAGAACATATTAAAGAATGTTCTAAGTGAGTATGGAGGATTATTCAATTACAAGAGTGTAGAAATAAAGACAGAAAATCGATATAATGTATCCTCACTTCCTACAATATTTGTAGGAAAAACTAAAATTGAGGGATTACCAGAGAAGGAACAAATTCATACAGCACTCTTTTCTTGAAAACAAATCATATGCAAATAATTCATATCTATTAAAAAAACTTCAATATTTAATCATTCATTGGAAAAATAGAATTCATGTTGAGCTATTTCTCTAACAAAATCACCAGCCAAACCTTCCAGATCCAAGATTTTTTGAAGAAAGTCATCCCAAGAAAAGGATCCATAGGCCTTTAGCCAAGCTTCATATCCTTTTTTTAGTTCTTTTTTGGCTTTGGAATGATTCTTACAATATTGTGATTGTAAGTTTTCTATGTCTTTTTTACAAATTGGACATTGTTTATTTTTGTTCATTTTTCTCAACTTTTTTCTTAGAAGGACAATCAGGAGATATACACATTGAAATTTTTCTTCTTCCCTTTTGCCATTCAATTATTGGCAGACCATCATGAATACACGTTTTCTTTGTAGATTTAATGGTTCCAGTATTTGGAACTGGAAAAGTAACACTACAAACTATGGCTTTGTCAAAATATGATGAACAAGCTACAAAACGTTTTCTTGTTTTCTTTGATCTAATAATTCTTAGTTCTCCTTTCTTGCATTGCTGACACTCACCTAGTACAATTATATCTGATTTTTCAGAAAGCTGAAGATTTTTGTATAAAGCAAGACCTATTTCTGTTTCTTTTTGATGAAAAAGCTCTAGAAGGTCCTTCAGTTCTCTCTTTATAGACAAAATTGTACCTTGAATATCTTTATTTTCATTTTGAACATCTTCCATAATTTGTTCTAGATTACGAGTCATTTCCGATTTAACTAGTATAGGATATTGTTCTTGTAATACGTTAACTACCGATATTCCTAGAGGGGTAGGCATTATTTCCTTGCCGCTTATATATCCTCTGTCGAACAAGGTTTGGATTATTCCAGCTCTTGTCGCTTTTGTACCTATTTTTTCAACTTCCATATATTGGAGAAGTGTTGACTCATTAAGCCGACGTGGAGGAAAAGTAAGGTGTTCTTTTGACTCAATATATTTGAAAATAACTTCTGCACCTATTTCGACATCTGGAAGAATATACTCAGATACTGAGTAATAAGGTTTGTAATATCTAATCCACCCCTCATCTAATATTTTACTACCCCTTACCTCAAATTTGTGTTTGTTTACAAGTATTTGTATAGTTCTTTTCAGAAATTCAGCACGTTTACCAAAGAGTGAAAGATAACGTTTTACAATTAGATCATAGAGTTTTTTCTCATCAGGAGGAAGCATTTCATTTAGTTCTTTACCTGTGGGGTGTATTGCTGGATGAGCTGCATCCGTTTGTTTTCCTTCCCTTGGTTTGTATTTCTTTGCGGCAATTATTTCATTTGCAAAAACATTATAGTTGTGCTGTTTACTTAGCTTAGCAAGGATTGATTTATGGCCTAGAGTCATTGGGAGTTTCTGACTATCTGTCCGTGGATATGAAATTAGAGCTTTCAAATAGAGCTTTTCTGCAATTTCAAGTGTTTTTGTTGGAGAAAATTTAAAATGGTTATAGGTTTCCCTCTGAAGGTTTCCTAAATTAAACGGAGGAAAGGGATAAAGAAAACTTGGTTCTTCGGACACATTAGATATTTTTCCAGTTAAACCACTACAATCTTTCACTACTTGTATGGCTTCCTTCTGGGTTTTCAATTTAGCTTCTTCATAAATTGCTGTGAAATTTTCTTTGTTTAGTATAACCTCACTTTTAATGGTCCAATAGGGAATAGGTACAAAGAATTTGATGTTATTCTCGTGTTCAACAACAGAGCCTAAAGTTGGACCTTGAACACGACCAATTGAAATTGTTTTGAAACGTCCAGATACTCTTTTGAACGCAAGGCTTAACGCTCGTGAATAATTAATTCCATATAACCAGTCAATATAATGTCGTATTAAACCTGAATTCAGAAAACCCATATCCAGGGATTTTTCTCTTTGGTCAAATGCATTAATAATATCTCTTCTAGTCAAAGTAGAGAATTTCATTCTTTCAGCACTGTTCTTACCCACCAAATATTTTAAAATTAGATAACCTATTACCTCACCTTCTCTATCAAAATCAGTCATTATTATGACATCATCAGCGCCTTTTGCAAGAGACTTGAAAACATCAGTGAAATTTTTTGTTCTTGCGTTTTTGTATACAAGATGACTCGGAACCCATTCATAATCAAGAACAGGATAATTCCAAGTCTTTCCTATTGAAGATAATGTAAATAAATGTCCTACTGCGGGTGCAATTACTATTCTCTTTCCATCTCTTTTACATATATAAATGGGTATATTTTTCAGCCGTTTATTTTGTGGTTTATTATTTTCATCTAAAGCATAAGCTATTCTTCTAGCTGCTTGTGGTTTTTCAGCAATACCTAAAATATATGGAGCTTCTATAGATGACAATAATTTACACCAGTTACTGTTAAATCCCTCAGATTTAACTTCTCTGAGGAAATGGAGCCAGGACGGGGATTTGAACCCCGGATCCTATAAGGAACTGATTTTCAAGACCAGCGCCGTTGTCCGCTTGGCTATCCTGGCAATCAGCGAGCAACATGTTAGAGGGTAAAGTGATTAAAAATATATCTAAAGAAGTTATATATTCTACTCATATACCTAGAAAATTTACTGTTTTTTAACCTCCATGTGATATTGGTATAATCCTAATTTCCATATCTGACTTAACTGGAGAGTATAATTTTCCTGTGCTTTTTAGTTCAACTTTATTAGATAATATGAGATAACCTGGGCGTAGATCTGAATCACTTATCAATATATTTACGACCTTTTCATGTTTAGATAGTAGGAAAATTAAGCCATCTAGCAAATTCGTTTCAGCATCAATCTTACCTTCTATCAATCTTTGATCAGAAGGAATTGATGGATGGAGCATGATTGTAATTGAGTAATATTTCAGAATAATCACCTAAAATAAGATAAATAGTAGGTATTATTACCCTACTTCAATTTCAAACATACCGAGTAAATCTTCTATATCTTGAGCAATTGCTTCGTCTTCTTTACTTAACTCAGCTCCTTCCTCTGGTTTAAGAAATTCTATTGCTCTTACAACACCATTTTCACAAATCATTCTTGGAACATGAGAACTTGAGAAAAATATTCCTTCTGGTGGTTCATCCAATTCTTCGAATCCACCTGTATATGTTTCTGTATACACTTTGTTCCCAATTATTACTAAATCTCTGTAGAATCCTTTAGGAGCTCCTAAATCTTTCAGAACTTTAAATGATTGATCAAGCATTATATCACTTTTAACTAGTGTTTTTTCTTCAGATGCAACGCTTGCTGTATCTTTAGGTATCAATGCTTCTTCAGGTTTCTTAATTTCTATAGATTCAGACTCTAGTGCTGAGAGTATTGTTGGCATGGGCCTATTTCCTGGTGCCCCCATCTTTGCAAGATGTGTTGGTAATTCAGAAGCAGGCACTTGTGCAGGACGATCTTTTAGTCTTCCATCATCACTTTCTCCAGAATCTGGAATAGGAGCAGGTGTAGAAGCTGGTATACTTTCTTGTTCGGTCCCTTCCTCAAAAACATTAATTCTACTTTGTCTGTCAATTATTTTTTGAGCTCGGTTTATAACATCATCAGGTAAGATGTCTGTTTTACCAATTTTTTGCAGCATGGCAACAAATTCTGCAGTTTCATCATCTTGATCGCAAGATTGTGGAACATATGCAAAGCCATATTCCTTCTTCCTTATATCAGATAAAGCCCTACTTCCAATAAACTTCTTTCTTATTGGACAACTAGAACCCTTCCACAACCACATCTTCTTATCTTCTTCATCCACAACAATGAGGACTTTTTCTGGACCTAGTTGTAATTCAGTTGATTCAACTAAAGAGCCATCCTCTTTTACTTCTAAATATCTCATTGTAGTTTCACACTCTAATTATCAACAAACTACATATGTAAATTCGTTTAATAAAACTTATCGAAAGCTACCAGTGAATTAAAATAAAAAAAATTTCAAGTAAAAGAGAGAAGTTTTGAAAAAAAGTAAAACTGGAAATAGCTAATCAAACCAATTAAACCTTGTTTTCACGAAATCTTTTAACCTAAAATACTAGCTACTTTACTATATATGAACTTCAAAAGATCTATGAAAGAATCTATCCATAAGCTAACTGTATTTAGAATCGGCACACCTTGTCTTTCAATAATAATAGCAAAAAATATTGTACCAAAGAATCCAATGGGTTTTCCTAAAACATCATGAGCCCAGAACCACGCTGCATTGTATGTTGACCCATATGAAACATCAATGGTTATTGTCATGGCTATTACAAGAGCAATTCTTAGGAAGTTTCCTACAACTAGAGCTAAAAGGGAATATAATGAGGCCTTTATCTTTTTACTTGCTTCTGCTGGTGTAACTATAATCAGAGCCATTAATAATGCTCCTGCTTGCATTCCAGTACAGGCTCTCACAATGGCAAATTGACGACTAGCTGATATTGATTTTATTACAGGGGTATTTCCACCATGACCATCCAAACCGCTAAGAAAATTTGAAATAATTATAAACAGGGAATTTCCATATTCTATTTCATTGTATAAAGGGGCTTCTTCTATATTAAATTGGTATAACTTCAACATTCCAAAAACGGTTTCATTTGTGATCTTTTCTAGAAAATAGAAATCAGGAACCAGATAAAACACTAATGTTAGAACTACAACAACTAAGAATGATAACAGGGCGAAAGTATGCTTCTTCCGTCCTTCTAATTCAGTTAAATTTCTCAATTGAAGAAAAGATTTTTGCTCTACCGCATTTGCCATTACTTTTCATCCTCAAAACATTTCAGATAGTTAAAAACTATTCGTTTTGTTAAAAAATCAATTATCTTAAATTATTTATCTAATCATTTTTTGCTCTCAACTTCTGGTTTGATGAAGTAATCAGAAAGTTTTACAGTTTTATCAATTTTCTTTGATGTGCCCTTCTCTGTTGTTAGAGAGGGCCCTTCAACAAATAATGATTCAACATTATGCTTGATTATATCTAATCTATTTCTCAGATATTCAGAAAGACCATATTTATTAATTAACGAATCAGCCATACCAAAATATTTTGTAATAGATTTTTCAAATACAGTAAGATTCAGATTTGGTTGTTTGCAGTTTGGACATGTTTCAGATAGAGGTATTCTTCTGTATATCTTATTGCATTTTGTACATCTAAATTTTTGCGATCCAAATCTTCTCAAATTTCCAATAAGATCAGGAATAAAATGGTTTACAATTATTCTTGTAGCTACGTCAGTAACATCAACAGCTCGAATTAGTTCAGCCACTTTTAGTTGAGCATTCACTTTGTCTACCATTGTTGTAAGATTTTTGTAAGCTGTCGAACTAGGACCATCAAATATATGCGATGTTTCATGTGAGTAGTGAAAACCCTCATATGCTGATTCGTTATCTAATCTATTCTTAATTAAGTCAATTAATGGTAATACTGATTTTGGAGACGAACCTTCTAAACTAGCTTCATAGAAAGAGAGAGGATACCTCAAACACGTATCAACATTATGGGATTCATCATCAACTTCATGCGGATTAAGATTGGCAACCAAGATTAAAGGGGCATCCATTTTACCCCCTCTAATTTCGGGAAGGTAAAATTTAGAGAAGTTGAGAAAAGCGTCAAGAGCTAAGAGGATAGAATCTTCATCACCATCCGCGTTGCGTCGCTTCGCTGCATGCCAATATGGGTGCGCAAAGTTCACTTTTGCTTTAGTGAATCCAACTATTCTGCCTACAATACCTGCAGAGGTATGGGGTGCAAGCCCAATTATTATTTTTCCAATTATATCTGTCCGATTTGTTGCTTTATAGAACCTAGGAAGACCATATACTTTCTCAAGTAATTCATCAATATAGTTTGCAACATCTAGAAGATGTTTTGCCCCATCATCGTTTATTATAACATCTTGTATTTTTAGTTCAACGATTTGGTCTACTTTTTCCAAAGGTTTACCTTTAACATCTACTGAGTAGCCTAGTTCATGTAATTTTTGAACTGTTACCCCCACTTCTTTAGGTTTAAAGTGTGTTAAAATAGCGTCTGTTGAATCAAACCTTATAGTTCCATCTCTGTAGACAAAAATGTTGTGTTTGGCTCTAAGAATCCCTTTTTCAATTAATTCAGGTATTTTGTCTTTATTCATAAGTTTCTTTACGGCTTTAACATTTTTAGGAAAAGGAACTCCAATTATTTTCTTAGCTTCTTTTACGCGATCGCTTATTGGATAAGAGGTTCTTGAGTAACTAACTGCTTCTCTACCGCATTTTGTGCAGGTTTCACCTTTCAAGTTAATTCCACAATACTTACATCTTTTATCAAATTCAGTTTCAACACCGCACGAAGAACAGATTGATTTATTAATTAATTCGCCACATTGAGGGCATTTTCGTTGAGCAAGATCAATGGATATTTTGTTATTTTCTGCAGCTTTGTAAAGGTCACGAAGCCTTCCTCCTTTTTCTTCAATAGGAAAGAGAAGATGTACCGGTGGTCTCATTCTTCTGCCTTTAGCTTTCTCAGGACGTCCCATTCTCGCTCCAGTATATAATGAACATTTTTCTCTTATCTCGAATCTACTGACAGAATTAATTGCTGCTAAGACTTTACCCTTTGAATTAGTGAGTTTTTCAAGTTTTCCGTTATTTATCCCGAGTGAAATTAAAAGAGGAGAACTGTGCAAACCAAATTTTATTTTGTTATCTACTACATTATGAGGTATGAATATTTTTTCTAAAATTTCTTTAATTTTCTCATCAAAAATTACAACTAAGTTTTGTTCTTCTTCAGAACTATTATCTGCCACATACTTGCGCAATAAAACATATTCTTCTATAGAAATGTTTGACCAATGATAGGTATATTCAGGATGAAGGGGGATGTTAAATACCTTTGAAATTGCTAAGGTTTCTTCTGACGTTGGAATTTTAAAAAAGGGATCTTTTATGAAATTTCGAACTTTCTTAGCTAAACTTTGAGACAGAATTTTTTTGTCTTTCGAAGAAATTTCCCTGAATTTTGACTCTAGCTCTTGAATCCACCACTCCTCGCAATAACCAGAGGGTATCAAATCATGACTATTTTGGTTAAATTCCCCAACACCATATAGCATATCTCCTAAAAACAAAATTTCATGAATTTGGTTTGCTAGAGACTTGGCTTCTTTGTAGCTATTGACTTTTAAAACATCACCGTTTTTCAGCTTAACAATTGGGGGGTGAATAGAATCTACAGGCATAACAATTGCACCTTTACCAGGACGTTCAGTTCGTACATGAGTTCCACAAGCTAGAAAATCATCTGTTAATCCCATTAAAGCTGGATGAATTCCCATTCCAGCAAGTCCTGTGGTTCTAGATCTCCCATATCTAATCCTAAAGCCACCAATTTCAGAGGGATGTGCAAAAACAGGACGACCTGCAATTACATCCTTGATATAACCTTCATCAGAATGAATTTCAAGTTTCTCTTCATTTTTAGAATCATCTTTAACGTCATATTCGTCTGAAATATCCTCGTCAATATGAGTTCCAGTACCTTCATGAATTTTTATTAATTCTTGAAACCATTCCCAGCCATCCAATTTACTCTCTAAAATCCTTCTTTGAAGTTTCTTTGAACGACCAACTAATCCATCATTAAAGACTAAACAAGCTCCCCCCCGTAAACGATTTGTTTCAATTCTTTTCAAATCACGATTTCCGGATACTTCGACTTTATCTGTAGGTTCTCCTGTAATTTCAATAGGTAGGTTTTGAGCAGCAAACCTTTGTTCCTCTTTTGTTGTTGGAAGTTGTAAATGACTCACTCGATTATATAATTCGAGCTCCTCAATATATCGTTCCACTTCCCTTTGATTTGGTCTATACCTTGAGATTCCTAATGTTTTCCTCACATAATCAGCTAATAGAACACTCATTCCTGCAGCAGTTCCTCCAGCTGAACGAATTGGACCTGCATAATACACAGCCAAATATTCTGAACCATCATCATTCTGTTTAATCTTCACTTTAGCTATCCCCTCTATTGGGGCAGCTGTTATACTCTCGGTTATAACTGCTAAGGAGCTTCTTATAGCCAATTCAGCTAGTTCCTCTTTTGTCCCTTGAACCAATTTTCCTAGACATATATCTCCAGCAATCTTAAAAGCTACTTGCTCCCTAGACATATTATTTCTTTCATATTCACGAATCTTTTTCCCAACACCGTCAGGACCTATAAGTCCTTCAACTCTATCAGCAATATCTTTAGCAATAGGAATCTCTACTTCGGGAACTGGATCCAAACCTTTTCTTCTTGCTTTTGATGCAACAGAGTATATTTTTTTGAGCTGTTTATTCAAATCATTAAAATATGCTTGAATGCTGATAGATAGATGGTTATTTTGACTAATTTTATTCACCCTTTCTGTTATGTTCGCGAATTAATATTCAAGGAAATCAAGCTAAGGGGGTCTCGGAGATATCATTGATTATACTTGTTTAAACGTTTCCTTTTCTGTAAACAAAGTGATAAAGCTTTATTAACACAAGGAGTTTGTTTATTTGTGATTAAAGTAACAATAGCAACCAAGAATTTTAGGTTTTTGTATAGACTTAATGAAATCTTAGATGGTATTAAGGAAGTACAAACTAATCACGTTTTACCTAATGAATTTATACCTGAAAATATAGATGTAGTTATAACAACTGAGATTGAAAAAAAATCTGTTGACTGGAAGAAGAAATTCATTCCAAAAGCATTCAATCGTTATTATTTGTATTCCAATATTTACTTAATGTATATTGGAAAAGAAAGTTTTTCTGAGGTAATCATAGGAATAGATCCAGGAAAAACCATTGGATATGCTGTTGTTGCTGATGGAAAAACTATCATAAGCGTATCCGAGATTTACACA
>JAUWEG010000061.1 GCA_030608385.1 Candidatus Heimdallarchaeota archaeon | reverse complement strand
CCTTCTTGATACCTAACATATTGCTCATCTAGTACCTGTTTTCTTCTACTATCGTTTCTTATCTATAGTTTTTCTTTCTTAAAACTTATGGAAAACTAATTATCTTTTAGATAAGAAAAAGAAAAATCAACCTCCCTAAGGTTGAATAAACATAGAACGAATTAATAGACACCAATCTATTTACATTGAAGAATTTATTCAAAGAACTTCGAATTTAGATTATCCAATTTAGAATAATGAGTAAGTATTACTTGTAAGCGTGTTTTCTATGAGCAATTTTGATGATAACAATAATATTCTTCGCAGAATAGATTTTGTAAAGGATTCTATAATCACCAATTCTAACTCTGAAAGTATTTTCTGTTCCTCTCAATTTACGAGAAGAAACAATAAAAGGGTTATTAAGAATCTTAAGAAAATCTTTGATTTTTCTCTTTTCATTTTTAGGTAACCTTTCCAATTCTTTTGAAGCTACAGGTAAGAGAAAAACCTCAAAACTATGATTCTCTTCCATTATTCCACCTTGACTAATTTCTCGAGTTGGTTATTCTTAACAATCTTATCAGCTTCAGCTATTCTCTGTTTTTCTTCATCTGAAAGATATTCTTCTTCCACTAGCAGTAGAAGAAGCTCCTCGATTCTATCAATTTTTTTCTCAAGGAAAGATATTTTATCTGTGAGTAACTCAACTTTATCAATAGTCATGATAATCATATGATAGACTCATCAAAAGTATATAATACTTATCGTTAACTAGAAATTCAACAAAATAGAAAGAAATTGATAAAAGAAAAGAAAAATCACCATCCGTAAGGTAAAGTTAATGGAATAAAAAGATTTATGTATTACAAAATGGTAAACCAAATAGTGATACCATGAGTACTACTATGTCTTTAAAGATTCCTGAAGATTTGAGAGAGAAGATGAAAAAATTAAAAGATCAAGTTGAATGGAGTAAAGAAATAAGGGAATATATCAAGAAGCGAATTAGGGAGATAGAATCGGAGAAAAAATTGGATGAAGTACACGAAATTTTAAAGAAGACATCATCTTCACCATTAGGAACTGGGAGTAGAATTGTGAGGGAAGAACGTGACAATAATTGATGCATCGGCTTTATCGAAATATCTGCTCCAGGAGCCAAACTGGGAAGATATAAAGATGTATCTACCGAAAAGTCATAGTTTGGAATTTGTGTATATTGAAACTGCAAATGCACTTTGGAAGGACAATTATATCAATAAAAAGACTAACAAGGATTCTCTACTCAAATTCAAAGCTTTGAAGATTCTTATTGAAGACATCATAGTAATTCATGAGACAAAATATGTTATGGAAGAGTCATTTAAAATTGCGATTCAAGAAAAAGTACCAATTTATGACATTCTGTATATAGAACTAGCGTTAAGAGAAAAAATGGAACTATTAACATCGGATGCAAATCAAGCAAAAATAGCTAAAAAATATAAGATTGAGGTAAAATTAATCAAGTAAAATAAGTAAAGAAAAGAAAAATCAACCTCTCTAAATTGAGAAAAAGGAAGGAAAGTTCACACTCCCATAAGTTGATAAAATTAAAGATATAGTAAGAACTATCATTTTATTAAAGAAGAGAAAAGAGGCATTTCAGTCTTAGTTTTGACACCTAAATAATACCTTTTTGCATTCTTGAAATGTTCTTCAGTTTCGATTCTTTCAAGATATTTAGCAAGCGATATTTCTCCTGTGCTTAAGGGGCCATCTGTATCTGCGAAACCGAAGAGATGAACAGATTTTAATGTAGTAATACTTATTTTTTTCTTCACCCCTTCTCTTGATCCACCAGGATAGGATATAGAATGAAAACTCTCTGCTTCTGCTTCATCTAATTCGAAGGTAAATAATAATCCATCAGTTTTGCCTTCCTTATCTTTGGTAAGAATTGCATAGAGTGGTATGCTTCCCATGATAATATATTGTTTTGCCATATCATAGTTTAACCTTCCATTTTTTTTACCCATATAGGGTAATTTATCTAAAATTGATGAGAGATTGCTCTCACTTATCGAGACTGAGTGATCAGGTGTATTTGCATTAACGGTAGAAAATGAGATTGATTTTTCTGGACTTATTTCAGTATCTGCAAGAATCGCATGGATTTTAACACATTGTTTATCCAATGGTACAGTACCAGCTTTGAAATTAAATTTCTCAACAGTATTCAGAAGAATTTGTTTCTCAACACTATGATCAATTTCTAATTTTGCTATACTATTATAGAGATGATGAACAATCTGCATTAGATTTTCATTTTTATTGTATTCTATACTTATTTTCAAGGAATTTCCGACCATAACTCCCACTTTGAAGTGCATGGCAGGCATATCCTCATATAGGTTCAATAGTGCATCCATCTCATCTTTTAAAGCTTGAATATCATCTTTGAAATATGAGGTTAAGAACATGATTGTTATTCCTATTTTTCCAATATCTGCATCTAAACATCTGTAAATCTTAAGGAGATTAGGAGCAAAAAACTCTCGAAATAATTGTAGAGACTTTTCATAGATTATAGAATTGATGTCAGTAAAATTCACATCAGTCATTGCTCCTCTCATAGAAACGGCATTTAGTATAAAGAATATTTCAAGAATTAGTGTAACTTCTTCATCCGTAAAATTAGTCATATTTTCGAGATATTCAATTGTATCTTCAATCCATCGAAGGAGTAATTGGTGATTCCTTTTAGTGTAATATTGCTTAGGAAGCATGTTCTTAACCAGAGTTTCAAAACTTTCAACTAACGCAGAAATACTTCTATCCATGTGTTTATTACGTAAAATCCTTAGTTCCTCATTAAGATCTAATAATATTTCAATAGATTTAGTATTCTCAGCAACAGGGATAATTTGAGAACTTTCTAATCCCACAGTTTGTAAATCGATCTCAGATCTTAATATATGATAACGATGTAATTGGAATGCTTTTCGAACATAACTATCAAAAGCTTCTTCACTTCTACTATTATCTATAGGTAGTTTCAAACTTACACCGATTAAGAATTTTTGAAAATTATAAACAGGATATTTTTCGTAATCTGGAACTACCTCATTTTCAATATTGATATCCTTGTTGAGGCGATATAGAATTGAATCTAAAGATTCAGCAATATTGATGAGAGTTTCTTTGTCTGTTTCTTCTGTATTTTCGAAAGTTTCTCTAACTATCAATGCAGGATATTTTTGTATAAAATAGATTATTATTGCTATAAATTGCTCATAGTAGTCTTCGCTACCAAATGATACAGGTTGTCTCATCATTGAACTTTGCTTAGTTTCTCTCATCAGAAGACTAGAGTAATTATTCATAAAATCAGCTAGATTTTTAGCTTCTTCCGAAGTATTTTGAGATACAATATCCCGTTTAATCTTGTTGAAGTGTTGCATGTGATGTGTGAGAAAATCTGATAAAGATGAGCCCACTTGCATAAAATTATGAATGTCCCCCATGCCAGATTTTTTTGCATCAATATCTAATTCTTTTTTCATAAATGTAATATACTCAATAGAGGATACAATTATAGGAAAAGGTTTTTTAGCCAGAAGAGGACCAATTTTACCGTTCATATCCAACCTACCGTAAAAGTCACTGCCAATTTTTTTATCTTGTCTGACACCTTTGGTTCCTTTTTCTACCTCTAGAAACTTTTTTCCACACTGGATACAAAATTTATCGGATTTCTTATGTTGTGAACCACATTCAGGACAGAACTTTGAATCTTTACTCATTGTGAATCAGAGATTATAGAGATGGTCTGGATTTAAAAGAATTATGGTTTTATGATACTCTTATTTCTACAAAATACTTTTAAAATCATGATACTACTCTACGTATTATTTAACTGGTGTAATTATGAATAAGAAATTCTGCTCAGAATGTGGAAGTGAAAATAAAATAGTTGCAAAATTCTGTTTTAACTGTGGTAAGCAGCTTAAATCAGAAAAAGAATTACAAGAATCAAGACCTAAAGCTAAAGTGACAACGAAAGAAGCTCTGAGAGTGGAATCTAAAGAAGAACCTAAAACAGAACCTGAAGTAGTCTTAACATCTTATTGTATTAGATGTGCAAAAGGCTTAGAGGAAGGAGCGAAATCCTGTCCTTTTTGTGGTTCAAAGAATCCTTCAGAAGATGAAGAACTACCCTCTCCTAACTTCAGAGATGCTCTCTTTCCCGAGCCAAACCACCTTGTAGGGATTGTAGTTGAAATTTTTAAAAAGAGCAAATTCGTTTTCTGTCAAGAAGGGATCGCAAGTTTTGATATGTTGATGAAATTTGGTCTTATGAAAATCAAAGATGTTGAAGAATTATTTAGCCAAGACAAGAAATCAAAACTTTACAATGAACTTAAAATAGAAGGTGATAATGATGTTGAACGTTTAGCTGAGATTGGAAAAGTAACTAAAAATCTCTACGAAAAACATGAGGAATATTTATCTGGAGGATTAGGAGATCTAGACGAAACAGAGGGACAGATGAAACCATTTATGGACCTAGCTATCCCAATAACAATGTACTTCTTCACAAGATATCCAGCGCTTTTGGCTGAAGAAATCGCTAATCTACCTGAAAAAGAACAAGAAATACTAATGGAAATTGGTACTAATCTCTGTTACGTTCTTAGAACTGTACAACTTATAACTCATGAGGAATATAGAGAATCACATTATCTTCCTCCAGATGAAAACAAAGCATTAGTCTTCTTTGGGAAACAAGCTCTTTATCTAACTTTTATTGCCTTAATGCACAATAATCTAACTTGGGATGAGAGAATAAATAACTGGAATTTGCTTCTAGACAAGATTGCTTGGAGAGACAAAATCTTTGCTATGGGGAACCAAAGTGCAAGAATGATTGGTTATCCAACAAATACGAGCATTGTTATGGCTATGCAGAAGCTACACAATTATTTGGAGTATTTATGGACAAAGAATCTAAAAGAATTAAGTCAACCAATATTCAATCTAAGTAGACAAATTGATAATAGATTAGCTCTGATGTTGCAGGATTGGCCAGGAATGTTATCTCCATATGGTTTGCTTCATAGATTTATGGCAATTAACTACCAAGGAGCAAAAAATTATGGAAAGAAACTTAACAAATATCTAGCAGGAGCAGTTCTAATTCCAACACGTTTCGTCTGGGTAGCTTCAGGAAGAGATGATTTACTTACAGCAGGAAAAGACACAATAGATCTTTCTATCAAAGTCTATGATGAAATATTAATGAAATACTTCAAGCAAACTTATGATGTAGGATATAACTCCCATCAATATTTTGTATATTTATTCGAGATGATAACTTTAAGAAATGATCCTAACTTTGGAGATGTTGAGAAAAAAATAGACAATACTATTGCACTATTTGAAAATGATCCACAAACAATTACAAACATTGTAGCAACAGCGAGTAGCGGGTTAGTAAGTTATGCAAATACGTACAATAAAATAAAAGCAAGAACACTCGCTGATACTTTAATAAGTAAAATTCCAGAATCCAAACCAAAACAAGTTCTTCAAAACAGAATCAAAGATACCTCGGAATTGCAAAAGAAAGGATTCAAATTAGGTTTAGGTTTGGGAGTAAGATGGCAATCTGAAGTAAATATGGATTTAGACGAAAATGAAATTTTCAGTAAGAAAAAACTCGAAGTAAAGCGAAGCTATTTCCAAACTATTTCAAGAACCCTGATGATACAAACTCCAAGACTTATCCCACACATCGGTTCATGTTTCTCTAAAGAAAATGTTGTTTCCTTCAGCTATCCTAACAACACTGATAGAGAAAGAGAAATTGAATTTAAATTCTATGCAAAATCGTTGATGCTAGCCGTAAAATATCCGGATGGAACAGCTGATGGGCTCTTATTCATAAAAGCATTTATGATGAGAGGACCTCAATGGCCTGAGAATACTTGGTATATTTATGGAGTAGCTGATAGTGATGGACCATTGGCAAAATCTGAGATAACAATTAGTGAGTTTATTGATCAATGGTCAAACAGGAATAACTTTGAAGAGACGAAAACTTTTGCACTGGATTTACAGGTACAGCTAAATCAAACATGGTTCTAAGCTAAAACAAGTGGAAGAACATTCCACATGTTTTTTGCCAAATACAAGAAGGTAAAACACCAAAATTCTATTTCGTTTGGGAAAGAAAAGAAAAATCAATCTTCCAGATATGAAATCTTTGTGCAACCATGATTATGGTAGATTTGCAAGGAGATCTTGTATTGTTTGAATCGCAGAAATATTTTCTAATTGCATAAATGCATCTAAGCTTTTAAGAAATAACCTGTGACATACTTCATATTGATTAATAGACATGTACAATTTAGCGACTCGTAAATCACTCTCTGCTCCTTTCTCAATACTGTATTTAGCTTCACTCTCTTCCAACCTAGGATACTTCTTAAAGTTCTGTTCCGCTTTTTTTAGCTCCTTTGAGGTTTCTTTTTTGAATTGTCCAATGTTCAATTGCTCACCTAATTCATCTGCTAGAGATAAAGAAAATTGAGCATCAAAATAATGGCTCATCCTTCCATGAACTAATCCTTTGATATAAAGAGAATATACTATCCAAAATTGACTTTTCTCATTCATTGCAATAGTAACAGCATCACTCAAATGACCAATCATTACTTCAGTATCTTTATCAAAAAGATACATAGAATGAGAGAGAAGTACTAAAGCTTTACAATAATTAAATGCTTGGAAATTATTATCAAGCAAAGCTTTAGCTTTTGTTAAGATGTCTATTGCTTCTTCATGTTTACCCCGTTCTAAAAATGATTCTCCATCTTTCAACATAGTTGGAACAGTTTCTAAGTTACGTTCTGTATTTTCTGTGTTTGTTTTGGATTTTAATTGACTACCACAACCGGCACAAAATTTTGCTTCAAGACTATTTTCAATTCCACATTCACTACAATACTTCTTTTCCATATTACTCACTTGCTGAAAACAACGATGTAATTTGCAGTTAAATTATATAAGCATTCTGCAGAGAAATAATCAATTGTTGAAGTATTCGAATTTTTAAATAGCATAAATTAAAGAAAGAAAGAAAAACATCAACCTCTCTAAATATAACACATGAAACGAACCAACAAAAGAAAAAGGATTAAAAAAATAGATGTGAAATCTAGATCTGGATATTATAGTGGTACTCCACAATTTTCACAGTTATTCATTTTATCATTAATTTCGCCACCACAGTTAGAACAGAAATTCTTCTTTGCTGCTACTACTGTTATTTGTTCTTGTACTGAAGATTGATATTGAGGTTGTGATGCTTGGAAGTTTTCAGTAGATTGTGCTAGAGGAAAAGTACTGTGAATTTCTGATCTTGCACTTGCTCTATTTTTTGCTCTAGTATTAAGTACGACAAGTATAAAAATAATCACGCCAATTCCTCCTACACCCAATAGAGGACCACCAATCTCTACATCAATAAACATCATAACGATTCCGCCAATAAGCATGAATGGTGTGACATAAAATAATCTCCTAAAAAACATAAATCCGCATGAATCTTCAAGTGATGACATAGTTGGTAAGAGAGGAAATAAAATATATATATATTTCGGAAAAAAAACGGTTTTAGAGAAAGGAAATGAATTTCTATAAGGAATATTAGTAATAAAGAAAAGAAAAATCAACCTCCCTAAGGTTGAATTCATTATTGTCTTGTAAATTCGAAAATCTTTTTTCTTCCTCCAGTAGCAAGTGCAACCAGAAAATTTAATCCAGATCTAGCTTGTGCTGATCCTCCCCTTAAGAGTCCGGCTAATATTACATAGATCCACATTACTATATAGAGTAAGTAGAAAGGAGTCATTAAGATCTGGAATAGTGGTTTTCTGGTTTTCTTAACCCTGAAAATAAGCTTATCTTTAGCAGTTAGTACTTCGGGAGGAAGTAGTGGTTTTCCTTCAATCACCTTGGTTTCTTGAGGTTGAATTTCTATTGTCGGACCAAAAGGAAAGGGTATTTGACGTGTAGAAGCCATAAATATAGCAAGTACAACAGTTATCGGTTTAGTCTTAGGATTATGAAGTTCTATCTCATATGGAGGATGAATTTCTCCCATTTGAGTAAAAGATTTCGCAGCTTTGAATTTGACATTCAAACCATATATTTTGTATTCGTTAATAATGTCGTACATCTAGATGTAATAAAATTAGCATTTTATAAATCTTAGGGCGAATAGAAATCACTGTTTTGATAGTCTATTATTGATTACAAATGAATCCCACAATTTTTGCAGAAGACAACTGAGTCTTCTAAGTTTTTACCACAGTCAGCACAGAACTTGCCTTGAGATTTTATCACAATTGGTTCTTCTTCAACAGCTGGAGCACGATTTTCTCTTCTTCCCCTTAGGACAGTTATCAAGGTAATAATCAAACCTATAACTCCAGCTCCTAGAAATGGTACTCCAATTTCATAATCAATGAACATCATGACTATTCCAATTATAAGCAGAAGTGGACTAGCATAGATAAGTTTACGGAAGAATGAAGATTCAATGTTAGACATGCTAGAGAGATGAAATACTCAATATTTAAAATTATTCCTTTGATTTAACACATACTAAATCCTCTTACTGAATTAGAGGAATTCAGATAAATTCAGTGTAGGAAGAACAAAAAGCTTTGAATATAGATCCTCTCATAGATGAGGAGTACAATTACACATTAGTTGCATTTTATACTTACGGGAATTATGTTTCATAGAAGATATTTGTGTGGTAAGATTCATTTTCAAGTTTTTTTTGAGTTTTCTTATCCTCTAACTCTCCCTCTTATTTTAGTTTGAAGTAATATTTGAAAAACAGTTATATAACGTAAAAAAATCGTTTCTTTCTATGGGGAAAGAAGAGGAAGAATCTACTTTTGAAGAATTACTGTAACAACCAGAAGATAATAGAAGTTAAAATAAAAAATATAAATTAACTAGGATTTTTTCTTCTTCCTAGTTAGTAGAAAACTCATAGAAACTACTGCCGTTATAATTACACTTACTGTTGAGTAATCTGTAGTTGTTGGTTTAGATGTATCATCTATAGTAAAAGTAAAGGATATCTGAATTATTCCTCTTATACTATGTTGTACTTGAATTGCAACTGTATGAATACCATCTGGTCCTGGAACTATTATTTCATATGGAGCATCAAATGAGGTTAACGGTTCTGCATCTACTTGATATTGTATCCAGTTTAAATCTGTTGGATCAACATCAAAAGTAAGTACTGTATCTGAAAAAACTGTGTCACCATTTGAATGTGAAGTTAGTGAGACAATTTCACTTATTTCCACACTGCAAGAACCATCATATATTCCATCTACCCACTTGACAACAAGGTAGTAGGTATCATCGTTTGGTACAGTAAATATTGTTGATTCATCAGCAACAACCCCTAGGATACATTCAGCTCTAATTATTGGATCACCATATTGAGTGGGATTTGTGTCCATCAAGAACAAATCAGCATCTGTAAATGTCCCAACATTAAAATCTCCATACATTCTGTAAATTTTATCAGCTTCAAGGTTGATTTGTCTTACAGCTACATGGGTACCATATTGACGTCCTGAGAGAGTAATTACTTCTGTTGTACCAACATTTATCCATTCAGTTACAGCTTGGATAGCTCCTTCTACGGAGACTACACCCCAACCTTCAGTAATATCTTTACTATTACGATTGAGAAGAGGGAGTTGCGCAATTGCGTCACCATCACCATCATAGAGTTCGCCTCCTGTACCGATTGAACCTTCTATGTTGTAAACCTCGCTAGCACTCATGCATATAATTTGTTTAATTTTCTTAGCAGTTTCCCAAGAGTAAGTATATGATCCTTCTTCTTGTATCATAGCATCAACAACCAACTGAACTAGTCCTGCAACAAATGGGGCAGCCATCGAAGTTCCTTGAAATCCTCTGTAATTATTACTGTAGTAATCTGTTCTAGGTGGATATGCTACATCATTATTATAATTATATGCTTCATCTGCATCGTTACTATCTGCTGCGATTATTGGCTGCAAAATAGCTGAACTACCTGAACTTGCAAAACTACCACCTGGAGCTACTACATCTGGTCTCAGGAAGGTTTGGCTATAATGACCATTACTACTGTAATAAGCTATCTCACTAGCTTTATTTACTGCACCAACTGTGATAGCATCGGGACATGAACCTGGAGAATATATCCCTCCTGATGAAGTTCCATCATTACCAGCTGAAACTACACAGACTATACCTTTGTCTCTAACTAGATCTGTAACAGCTTGATCAATGGTTGATTGAACCGAAGGCCAGCCTATTGACATATTTACAACAGTTACATTATAATCTTGACCATTATTGTATAACCAATTTAGAGCACTAATTAGAGAAGCAGTAGGCCCTATACCCATATCATCTAGAACTTTCAAACCTACAATGTTACAGCCTGGTGCAACTCCTGTAAATGTTCCACTTCCATCAGCGTATGGATTTGACCATCCTGAATTATAGATTACTTCTCCTGAGAAATAATTCCCTCCAGCTCCATTAGAATTTCCATACATAGCACAATACCAACCTGGAGAGGATTGATAATATGCGAATGTTCCAGGAGAAGAAGAATCAGCTGCACTTTGTCCTGACCATGTACCTAATGAATCACTCCAGAAACCAACATAAGTTGAACCTCCTCCTTCCCAAGCCCAATTAATTGTAACAGTCTGTGCAGTTGGTAAGTAAAACCACGAATAGTACCATGAATAAGAATTAGTATTATGGAGATAACCTGAATCTTGTAGTTCAACTATAGAAGTAGTTATTGAAGCACCTTTAGAAGCTGCAATACTTGCAACATGTGTTCCGTGTTCACCTTTGTCCGTTGGAGTAGCATATTCATCTCCTATAGCTATATAATTTGCGCCAACAAAATCTTGCCAATAAATTACATTGAAATTTGAGTCTGGATGTGTATCGTCTATTCCTGTATCTAGTATGGCTATTGCTGTATTAGAATCTCCTGTATATCCATATCCCTGTGCTACTTGCCACACCTTTCTTACTCCAAAATCTTTAGTTGTATCAAACATTAGACCTTGTCCTAGAGCATTTTCTTCTAGATATATTGAGGAACTTAGATCACGTATTTTCAGCAGATCTTCTGCTTTTCCTTTTACATGCATTCCATAGATTACTGAATATTCTTCGAGTATTTCTATTCCATTCTTTTCTAAAAATAACTTATCAGCTAGTGTTGCAGGACCTTCCAAAGCTAGGATGCCTTCATACACTGCTGATGGTTCACTTGTTACTAGTTTTTGCTTGAATGAATCTTGAAATTTATCTTTATCAATATCCTGAGATTGATCAACTTTTACTACACGATAATCTAGTTCTATCTCTGGTTGTTCAAGCATTGTTAAATCATTAACTGTTGAAACATCTGCAGGAATTGCTGCAACTCCTGAGAATAAAGATAGATTCAAAACAAGGAAACCAACAACAACAAATAGTTTTATTTTCTTTTTCAAAAACAACATTGGGACCTCGATGTTCTTTATTGTCATTTCTTAGTTGATTTCATTATTTATAGTTGTTGGAAGCTAATTTTCTTTCCTCAAAACTAACTTTTGTCAGTTTCTTTTTTTTACTCTTTAATATTCCAGACTGACAGAGATTAATGAAAGTAATATGGCTGTTAAATTCTGGGGTGATACTAAGGAAACTGCTGAGTTAGCTAAGAAAAATCTCGAAAGACAACTCGAAAAAATTCTTCTAGAGAGAGGTTCTGTAAACTTTGAAGATCTTTATGAAGAATTTTGGCATGGGCACCATTTGCTTAATCATTATCTGCAAATTTTTCTTAAAATTAAGGAGCTAGAAGAGGAAGGCAAGGTAATCATTGATGACGAAAAGAATATTTCTCTTGCTAAAGTTTCTTTCTTAGACGAATATGGTTTGAAAGAAGTCACTATCTGGGATTTAGAGCATAAGAAGGAAGATATTGAGGAAAAGAAGGAGATCATTGAACGCTATCAGAGAATCAACTATCTTGCTTAGTTGTTTTGAAAAGCATATCTTTATTAGATATCATCGAGTATTTTTTTAGTGTCTGGAAAGAATATATTAGTTAGTCAGGGTGAATAAATGTCCAGTGCAACTGTTTGGTCTGAGAAAAAGATGTCTGGAATCTTTTTCGGATTGTTTGTTATTTTCATTGTATCGGTTGGTTTGCAAATTTATAGTAATGTAGTTTTGTTTCCTATAATTGCTTTGGTTTATCTGGGCGAGATTACTAAAACACTTGGTTTTTTGCTTCTATTAGTGCCAATCTACCGAATCGGTGAGTTCTATCCAGAGGAGAAACAAATAGTAAATGCAGCGATAATCAGTTTAGTAATCACTATTATTTTGGATAATATCTTGCTCTATTCAGGCATTGGAGGAGTTACACTTATCGTTCTTGCGACTATTTATGGTGTCATTATGGGATATACATTTTTGATGGTTCATCGTTCTTTAATCCTTCCTCCTGACGGCTATGGTAATCCATTCTTCTTACTCTATGGTTGGCTCTTTTTAATAGCAGAAATAATATTTATTATCGACACTTTTACTTTCATGTCAGGAATTGGAATTATTGCTATACTAGTTGAAAAATATGTGAGCATTGGATTGCTTGGAATCATAGCTTTCAAATTCCTAGCTGATGCCATAAATAGACCACTCTTACAGAAGAAAACAAAGATTTCTCAGCCTAGAAAATCAGCAGCTTATCAAGGAGTTCAAAAGGAAAAATCTATTGATATACACTCCGAGGAAGACGCTCAAATCACTGCTGAAAGGGTTGAAGATGAAGTAATTCTTAACTACTGCACATTCTGCGGCGCTCAAAACTTCGCACATGATAAGTTTTGCAAAAATTGCGGTAGAGGGATGAAATAAATAGTCTATGGTCTGGTGAATATGTCAAAGAAAAGAAAGAAAAAGGAAGTTCAGAAAAAACCTGAAGAGAGAAAACGTTTTGTTGTCGAAGATAAAAAATCCTCTTTTGAAAAATCTGCGGAAGAATTTGGCGTTGAACTTAAACAACCTTTGAGAGATCAAGAAGTAAGCTACTGTAGCAGATGTGGTTATGAGAATCTCCCTACTGATGAGAAATGCTTCAATTGTAGATCACCTTTACACATTTATACTGATGAGTTTTCTGAGCTTGAAAAGCTAGAAGAAGCGAAAAAGAAGTTTGAATGATTGTCTCTTTATCTCTTTAATTAAATTTTTCTTTTAAGATTACATTTAAAAGTAGGGCGTTTTTTCTAACAGATATGAATTTCAATCCAATACCAGATTTACTTCTTCTGATTACTGTTGTAATCTGTTTTGGATTCACTATTTTCACTTTCATTAGAGCAACTAGATTAACAAGAAGTAGTGCTTATCTTTACCTATCTATAGGATTTGTTATTGCTTTTCTTGGCTACCTACTAACCGTAGTAACCATGTTCTTCTCAGATGCTGATAATAAAGATGGTTTAGTTTTAACTTTAATTATTATTATCAACATCTCAATAGTTGCTGCATTCCTAATAATTGTCAATTCGCTGATTTTAATTAGGGAAGACAAATTACCGTTTTTTTCTCACATAGCAGGAGTTTTAGCTGGCGCATCTCTGCTTATTATTGCAAATATTGATTTGACAAACTTGAGCTATGATGAAACCATACAATTTTGGATTGTAAAGTATAATATGGATTTGCTATTACCTATTGGTATTATTTTTTCAGTAATCTTTTTTATTTATTTCCTGCTTTATCTCGCAAGGAAGTTTCAAAAATTCTTGAATCACAAGAGATTTGATCACACTCTTCTTAGTATTATTCTTATAGGTTTCTGGATGGCTCTCATCTATTTTGAGAATTTGAGAGTAATAAGACATTTTATCTTCCCTGTTGCTATATTATTTTTTGGTATATCAGTCTTTTTTGATCCTCTCAACATGCTAGTTTCAAATAAATTACCTGATGAGATAATTCTGGTAACTGAGAATAATCACCCTATTGTAAGATATCTTGTTTCAGAGAGAGAAGTTGTAAAAAACCTAGATGAAATCAAGCTTCTTATTGCTGGAAAACGAATCATTTCTGAGAGCTTAAATTCAAACAAAAAATCAAAGGAGCTTTTTCTTGAAGGAAAAGAAATCAAAATTGTTAGTTTCAAAAGATTCCACATTATAGCCATTGGCAATAAAATAGACCGCAATTCTACCTCAGCAATTTATCTGTCTTTCTGTAAGATTAATAAAACAACTGATTTGGATTATCTCCATTCTACTTCCGTTATTAATGAACAGGATGAGAAACTATTCATTGAAACTTTTACTGAAAATCTAAGAAGAATAGATGCTACTAAAAGAAAAAAGAGCAGAAATAAAAAGTGATAGTTATTTCATTTTCAAAAGAGCTTCATCAATCATTCCTATTGTGATTTTATCAGGATATTTTTGCTTAGCTTCATCCTTTTTCATGTTTTTAAGAATCGGAATAGCTTTAGTACTTTTCATATCTCCAAGCCCTTTAATCAAGCTTCTTCGAACATAGAGGTCGTTATCATGCAATGAATCTATCATAATCTTTTCTGCTTTCTTATTCTTAATTTTTCTTAATGAATATGCAGCACTTCGTCGTAACTGTACTTCAGAGTTTGTCAATAAGGGTACAATTAAATCTGTAGCTTCGGTTGCTTTTAAATCGCCTAAAATCTCTGCTGAATATCTTACAACATATGCGTGATCACTAGCTAAACCTTCTAATAAGAATGGAATAGTTTTTTTACCAATTTTCCTCAAAGCAGCTTGTGCTCTAGAAGCTGGAAGATCATTTTTCTTTAGAAAGTTTTGAACTAATAAACGGATAAGTTTGTCACTATAACTTAATACAGGGATGTTGTCAGTTAAACTTCTCAGAGCGACGTCTCTAATTTTGGGATCTTTGTCTTCTACAGCCTTGTCTAAAACTTCTTTCAATTTGGTTTTGTTATTCGCTCTTGTAAAATTCATAGAATATAGCCTTATCTCTTGATCTTTATCTTTGAAGAGTTTGGATATAAGGTTTTTAGATTCTTTAGTATCATATTGAGCAAGTATTCCAGTAAGGAATCGCTTAGTTTCGAGTGGTTGTGTTTTGAATGCAGATTCGATAATAGGAAGCGCTTTATTATGTACTTTTAAGAGTGTGAGAGTGAC
>JAUWEG010000074.1 GCA_030608385.1 Candidatus Heimdallarchaeota archaeon | reverse complement strand
GTTTAAGCAGCTTCCAGTTAATACTAAGTTTGCGGCTTTATCACTATGAATGGCATCTTCATCAAGTAGATTTTGGATGATATCTCTTTTATCAAGTCGTTCCTCAGCAGGTAAATCAGATTTGTTTATATATGCAACTACAGGAATCTCAGATCCAAATTTCTCACCCACAATTTCCTTGGCTTCCTTAACAATTGCTTCATTTTGCTTCTTAGCTGTTTTTTCGAAGTTCAAAAATAGAATAACTGCATCGACACCTTTCATGACAATATCTCTCTGAACTTTGTGTCTTTCTTCTCCAGGAACTGTCCAGAGTTGGTATCGCAATCTATCAAAATTATTTCCCTTAAATGGAGGTGTTTGAAAGACACCTTGATCAAAAAATACTGTACGACCTGAATCATCTTGTATTTTTGTTAATGCTGAAACAATAGTTTTTGGATTCTCCATTCTTCTGAGGGCATTGAAAACTGTCAACATGCTTGTTTTACCACTCATCGGAGGCCCAAACAGAACTATCTTAATTGTTGGTTTTCCTTCCCTATCAACTGAAAAAAGGTTAGATAACTCTAGTTGACTCATGAGTATTTATTTAGAGAATTAGTATATAAAATTATACATAATTTTGTACATTTTTTTGGTGTTTAAATATAGTGATGTAATTTCTAATCTGAAGGATTGTAGACATGCACCAACTTTATGGTGATCCTCGGGTTTACATCCAAAAATCATGCAAAAGCGAACCGTAAGCATCTTTGTAAGAAAGATGTGGGCGGTGTAGGAGGGGATGTGGCGTCCCCATGATGTGCTCTAGGCACTTCTAAAGAATTTGTACAAAATTCATGTCATAGTAAATGGTAGTTTAATAAATGAAAAAAACGAGATTAGAAGAGGAAGTTCTACCTTCTACATCTTCTAATAATTGTTACAATTGATATACCAATACTGATAATGATTAATCCCATCCAGAATGAAAAATCTAATGAAGCTGTTGGAAGTGGATTACCTTCAATAGCAAATGTATCCGAATCTACAGATTTTACAGTCCGACCTGCATATCTGAAGCTTACTTTAATACAATGGTCTCCGAAGTACATACTTAGATCGATAAAACCACTTTCCCAGTCATTTGTAGATGGATTATAAAGCATTGAAAATGCATCCACAGTTACTCCTTGCGAATCATATAAGAGAATCATCACAAGAACATTTTCTGAGAATGAACTCCACGCATCAAGTTGAGTGTAGCTTGCATTTCCCCTCACATAAATTCCCGTTGATTCACTGTTCAAAATAAAAGAAGGTTCTTCAACAGCTAGAATGTGATCAATATCAATTAGATCTACAGCTGATTCACCATATTGTGATGATCCAGATGCAATAATTGACACATCATAAGTAGCTTCATCAAAAGATTGCAAGGATAGTGTAATGTACCAATCAAGAGATACCGAATAATTCATAGCAAGAATTGAATAAATCGTTGAGGAACCATCAATCTGGAATTGAACATACACATCTACTCCACTTGAATCATTAATAGGGGTTGAATTTTCATCTAGAATAATTACATTGTATAACGAAAAATTCCAATTTCCACTTACGTAATTATAGCTAAGAGAATCTACTGTAAGAGGGCTACCTGGTAATAATGTAAAATCGATATAATCTGTTGTTCCCAAACCGAATTGACTTCCTACTGAGATTATAGGTGTTGTTGCTGTCATCAAACTAGTTATTATATATACTTCATCTACAAGCGTTCCATTCAAGAATTCAACAATATCTGTATTTTGAACACTTTTAGTTACTGTCCATCCATTCATGTCATGAACAGCGAAAGACATTCCCAAATAAGTTGAAGCTGGATCGGTTGGTTCAAACATAAGGTAATCAGGGGGTGAATTAAGTTTTGCAACATACAGCCCATAAAACCGATTTAATTTATTAACTTCAGATGTTGGAACTGTTGAAATTAATTCATAGTCCATCATAATATCGAGATTAGTAAAACCATATAATCCTCCTCCAAATGATGTATCGTCAACATATAATGCTGTAGCCCAATTTAAGAATAAATCATTAAAAGCAATAGAATATCCGACACTCGCGAGAGCATTTTCAATACCAGGTGCTCCACCAGCTGTCTCATTGACTAAGAAGGTAACAGCATCAACCCCATATTTCTCAGCTAAATAGAAAATAAAGAGATAAGCTCCTCCATAATCAATACGTACATCCTTTCCACCTATGCTTTCATAATTCCAATATAATAGTGAGTCATCAACATTGTGAGCAAAATAATCTCGAGCAAAAACTGTTAAATTGTTGGTAATATCATATCCATTGAGATATTTGGCAAGTTCAGCACAACCTTCATCTACCCACCAGAATTCATCAGTATCATAATTAAAATGAATTAAGTGTTGAAACTCATGAGCTAAAACACCATAAGTTGTGAAGTAATCAACATAAACCATTTCTCTTGTGTTTGATGTTGCTCCAGGTGATTCATTATTTGGATCAAAATATCCTGCAACTCCACCATCCAAATCAGATATTAGAATGGTTACATGAAAATCTCCATCGATATCTCCAAGATATCCATCAGGATCACCAAAGTAGAGAATATCATTTGGGTATATCTTTGTTTCAAATTCATCTCTCCAATTTTCTGCTTTTGCTCTTGCATTAGATAGTCCTTCTGAAATAACTAGACTAGATAAAATATACACATAACTGTTCACACCTATAGCTAGTAATTGAGCTTCCTTTTGCACATATATATAAGGAGCAGAGAGAAAGGAATCAATTATCCAGAAATCTTGTTTTTCATCTATAACATCTGCTTTGACTGGAACACTGAGTTTTGGCAAATCATAAACAGGTTGAGGATTTTTTGACAAATAAGTGTATTTCAGAATTTGTGTGGGATTTGTAGGATCACTTTTGAATAAATCGTAAGCAATCTTTGCATATTCATTCTGCTCTGAATTAAATTTTGTGTCAATTCCTAAAGTGGCATAAGAGTTTCCTAAGAGAACTATGAATGCCAAACTAATACTAAAATAAGTTATTTTCCTTGTTCTTTTATTCATGAAAAGTGACCTCTTTGAATTATATGTGACAAATATCATTAAAAATGTTCACAATCAAGCAATAATTCAATCTATAATTTCATTGAGATTGCTCTAACTATAATGCTTAACAGATAATTAGCTCCAATCAATACAACTGCTAAAATTACCAGTTTTACTGCTGTTAGATTTCTTTTGGCATGTTTGTTTGCAGCTATCATCTCTTTTCCCCAGAAGGTTTCATCTTCTCTCTTGAATTCCCAATAATCAAGATAATCTTCTCTATCTGATTCAGGATCACAAATCACTCGGATTTTATCTTTAATCTCTTTTCCTTTTGCATCATGAGTTATAGCACTGATGAATAAAGATACAGCTTTTTTTGGAGGAGTTTTGAAGACTTTAGGAATATAGATTATCTTTTTTTCTTTGTCAATCTTACTTGGAATAGCTTTATCATTAACATATACAGAAATAGTTTCAGGATCTATTCTAATCTCATCATATCTAATTCTGATTTGAAACTCAGATGGTGTAACTGCCTGATCATCTGGTTCAATAATTCTCATTTTTGGAGGTACATTATATCTACTCAAGCCCCCCATACACCCTCCAAGTATTAGAGATGCAGCAGGGAGATAAAGAAGGGTTGTTTCGAAGATTACACCACCATTAAATGCTATAAGTTCACTAGAATAGAAGTATCCCCCCATAACTACGAACACAGAGGTTTCGAAGAAGAAACCACCAACAGTTACTTCTAGAAGTACCCAGACAAGGATTTCTATTACTATAACTACACCTCCCCATTTCAAGCAAAAAAAAGCGATCAATTTCATTTTTTCTTTTATAGTAAGACTCAAATAATCTGTTTCTTTTTTGTCTGCTTTGTCTTTTCTAAATGGAAACCGCATTTTAATCACTTACAATGTATTTAAACAGTGCAAAAGAATAAAAGAACATCAGCAAAGCTATGTGAACTCCGAATATTGTCCCAACTGAACTGTCATATGAACCAACAGCAATGTTTCCTGCAACAGCATAAATAAAGACAGTTCCCCCGCCAAATAATAATGCTACACTCAATGCAAGAGCAGCCATCATTTTTATGACAACTAGATCAAATAGTCTGTCAGGTTTTAGTTTATCTGATGATTGCTTTCTTTCAGCTTTTCTTATCCTTGAGAGTAGCTTCTTTTTAGTCATTCTTATCACTAATTTGGTTCCATCTGCTTTGTTTAATATAGTTTATTTTCAGTAATAGAAAATTTTATTTCACTTACCACAAGATATAACTACACTTTCTTTTTTTATTTCTTTGCTTTTTTCACATCATTAGAATTGTTTTGATGTAAAACGACTTTACCATCTTCTTCATCAATAAAAATCTCTCGTTGTACTTTTAATTTATCAACTACATGTCTTGGTAGCTGAATCCCGCCATAACGGTCAAGATATACATGATGCATATCACGGATTGTTTTCAGCTTTTCAGTAGGTGAATAACCAGAGATTCTACCATCTACAATTTGAATCAATCTATCTGTTGATTTAGCAACATCGAAATCATGGGTAACCATAATCGCGGTAATTCCATGGGCTTCATTTAGATGTTTAAAGTATTTTAAAAGCTCTCCAGCAGTTCTAGAATCAAGTTCTCCTGTTGGTTCATCTGCAAGCAAAAGTACAGGATTATGAGCGAGGGCACAAGCCAAACCTGCTCTTTGTACTTCTCCCCCAGATAACTGGCTTGGTTTATGTTTTAACCTTTTCTCCAAACCAACTTCACTTAGTAGTTCTTTTGCATCTTTTTTTCGCTGTTCTCGCGGAACACCAAGTAATCGCAAAGGAATTTCCACGTTTTCCAAGATATTGATCTCCCAAATTAAGTTTCTATTGGGGATTTGCCATAAAGTTCCTACTTTAAATCGTCGATAAAGACTTCTTGAATCCTCGGTTAGTTGGTCCAAACGAACACCCCCTACACTAATTTGACCAGCAGAGGGTTCAGTCATTCCTGCTAGAACGAGCAGAAGAGTTGTTTTTCCGCTTCCTGAAGGACCGATGATTGAGATGAATTCTCCTTGATTAACTTCAAGTTCTATTCCTCTTAAAGCAGGAACTCTTACATTGAATTCTTTAGTGTGGTAGATTTTTATCAAGTCTCTTACTTCAATAAATGCCATTTTATCACCTAAGCAGATTGTCTTAATTCTGTTCCAATTTCTTGTTTTGAAGAACTTATAGTAGGTATTGCAGCACCAACCAAAGCAGTTACAAACAGGATTGATAATACTAACGCTATTTGCCCAACTGGAAATGCCATTGAATAAGGTGGAATTGTTCTGTTGATTGCCAATATTGCCATAAGCATTGTTGAGGAAATATACCCAACAATTAGACCTACAATTGTTGTGAAAGCGAGTAAAGAGACATACACTGAGATATAATACTTCATCAGTTGTCTAGAAGAAATACCTATAGCTTTCATTGTAGCAATTTCTTTTGATTTATCGATTAATTGAATGGAAGCGAACAACGCAAGAATTATTGCATTAATTGTGAATGACATTAGGAGCGTTGAGTTAATAGCTGAGTAAAGAATTGACGATCGGGGGCTATCGGGACTTACGAATACTTCTCTTTCAACATCAAATATGAATCCAGTACTAAAGGAAGAGATTTCATCAGCAACATCAGATATAACTGCTCCATCAGCGACTTTAACAAGAAGATAACTTATCACATCGAAAGGAGCCACTTGAATGTGATTCAAGAAATTAATTGGTGCTACAAAGTGAAAGACCTGTGATCGGACATTAGTAGTTAATATATCATAAACAAGAATTGGCCAGTACTTGAAAGTGTCCATGATTCTAAGAGTTATATTCTCATCCCAATATGGAGTACCGAGTATAGGACGCATACTTTCATTATAAGCTCTATATGTTATAGGTCTATCTTCCCATGGTTCGATATTGTACGCAGCTATTTCGTCCTCTTGAGCAAGTACAGATTTTGGAGCTAGATTATTAGAATCATTAAGCTCATTCATAAGTTCAATGAACTTAAATTTACTAAAATCATCTCTGAAATATGCCGTTTTATTATAACTCATTGGGTCAACAATTAAGACCGAATATGTTAAGGCAAGATCACCTTGAACATTATCTAAGTTGATTAAACGAACAATTGAAGTAGATTCAACAGAAGTAAGATTATCTATTGTTGCTTTTAACCCATAATCATCTATAGGAAAATCGCGTATCATAATATCTGAACCAACATCATAATAAGCACTATTCAAGTTGTAATTTTGATAAGTGAAAGGTACAACAATTGATGCGACAACGAGAGAAAAGGATAAGCTAAGAATTATTGAAGACCTAGCAAAACTTTTCTGATATCTACTTATCTCTCTTACACTGAGAGAAGAAATATCCATTTTTAATTTCGTAGTTAATTTAATTAATAAGCGAGAAAATAATGGTAAAAATCTTTGGAATAAGAGTATTAAACCAAAAATCATTAAAATTGTTGCAGGAATACCTATATATCGTGCAGTAGATTCCTTATGTGCGGTTAATATGGGTAATTGATAAACTATCCATACTGTAGCTGCTAAGAGTAATAGAACAATATCTACAAAGTACTTATAGAAGCGAGGTAGTGACTTCTCGACTTTACCATAATCATCAATATTTCTCTTTCTCAGTAGTGTCATCGTATTGAAAAGTTGAATAAATAATATTGCTCCAATACTGCCTAATATGGCTACAATTACTGAAGAAAGCTCTATTTTCAAAGGAGATGAAGTGTTTGAAAATTTCAAGAAACCTGAGCTTCTAGTTAATAAGGATGCAATGGGCGTTCCTAGAAAAACACCCATGAACAAAGAAACACCTCCTACAATTAGCGATTCTAAAGCTAGATAAGAACCAATTTCTCGTCTGTTACTTCCTCTTTCAGTTAAGATTGTTAATTGTCTATCTCTTTTCTTTCTTACCAGATTGGCAGCATACACAGTCAATATAATAGTTAAAGCCATAATGGGCGCAAGAAAAGAAAACATGAAAGTTTGATATAATTCATATTCATCTTTGAAACTTTCCATTAAATCGACGAGATAAGAATTAATCCGAGCATTATTAATACCAGCTAAAGTTTGATACCATTCCTTTAGTTCTAGCCCTATTGTTTTGAGAATAGTTATTTCTTTGTCAATCTGAAAAGCATCAATTAATGTTACATCATAGAATAAATTTTCAAAGACAGTTCCTTGGCTATATGTTAGTGCAATATCATTGTTTATATTTGCAGCTGGTATCCATCGGGTAAACAGAGCTAAATTATCTTCTAATTCCAGCACATATTCAAGGGGGATACCAATTAAAGATTCAATCACATTATACACAGGAAGGTCGTCCAAAAAGACAATACCCGTAATATTGACAGTTGTTTGAGCTGAAGGAACTGTAAGAGAAGCACTTTTGTCTAAAGCAATTGGAACAAAGAGTGGAATTATAGAACCATCCCTGATAGTTGTATGGTTATAAAAATCTCTAGTCATTAGAGCCAAAGCTTCATTATCTCTCTCAGGTGCATGACCGTATGCGATATTACTCTCAACGAAGTACCTTAATTTGAGATCGGATCCATACAATTGCATATTTGGGAAACTCGTAAGATTAGTTGTAGGGTCAAGTGATTGCGTGAACGACGCCAATTTAAAAAACAAATCTCTTTGAGGAACACGATGAGTCATATCAATGAAATCCATAGCATATTTAGCAACATTGTCAATGCTATTGTATTGATGATATGATGCTTCAATTGGTATACCTGCTAATTCAACTTGGATGAACCTCCGAGGTTCATCAGCCAAATAAAGATCAAATGCCTGGAATTGATAAGAATAAATGAAGAAAACGTATTGGGTTATCACAGATACTGCAAGAGTTACACCTATTGCTGAAATAAGTGCATATTTCCACCCAGCTTTAAAGAGTGGTTTGAAGAGATGAAGACCGGGAGAGAACAAAAGAAGAAAAACATCTATTATAAGGAGAACTATAACTAAAGCGGGCAAAAGCACCCATAATATAATATCCATGACGATCTGAAAATCAGGTTTTCCACTTAATTTTGCCTCGGATAAGTTTCGGAAATATGTCTTAGTTAAAATGAAGAAGTTTTGTAAAATGTGACGTCGTGATTTTCTAGGTATACCATTCGCTCGCTTCATTATCTCCAGGCAAATATAAACACCTATAAGCCTTTTTCTTTCACCAGTTACGCACTTATATTTTTTGCTCATATCTTACTAGAAATTTCACAAGTGATTATTATTGTCGGGAGTATTGGAAAATTCGAATAATTCGAATAATACGAAAGGTTCAAATATTCGAATAATTCAGATGTTGTCTGGATAATATTTTGTGGTCACCATGGATAAATTCGAGAAGCTAGCTTTGGAGGCAATAGAAGAGAGTAAAAGCAGTTCTTATACTCCTCAAGACCCTTTTGTCTCTTTTGGCTTTGATGCTAACCCGTTTCTTGAAACATCTATAGAAGATTTACAAAATGAAGAATGCATTGAATCTCGTTTTAGAATGGTCATTAAATACATTAACAAAGTTCACAATAGCTTTCTTGACAATTTTAATGAAAAGAAAAAAGATTCTGATACTGTGATAATGGATGGTGTTTTGTACGGCTCAAGTCAATCAGGTGTTAGTACATTAATTTCCTTGGTTCATCAATACTTGATAAAAGTTCACAAGGAATTAACGAACACTGTTTTCTCAGATGCTAAAGAATTAGTTGAATTTGAAGACAACCAATATTCTATCGCAAAAACCATCCAGAATTTTAGAAATTTCATAGGAAGTCAGAATACAGGAGGCGATACTATTCCACTACTCATTATAGATCATGCTGATTTCTTAATTGATTTCTTTGAAGACTTCAGATATGCACTAGATAGAGATTTTCAGAATACACCCATAGTATTTATTTTCTCTCAAGGTGGATGGACACGATTAAAGAATCAGCTTGCGTTTTCTGATTATGATTTAATCAATAGTATGGTACCAAGTCAACAAATTAATTCCTTAAATGAAGACGAGATATTTGAGATATTAAGCTTAAAACTAAGCAAGAATAAGCAAATTCAAAATCCTTTCACCAAAGAAATACTTCAAACAATTTCAAAAAAAGCTAGTGGAAGTCTGTTAAATGCCATAAAGATTTGCACTAAAGTTTGTGAAGAATGTTTTTACAATGGTCTAGATATCTCTTCTTTGTCCCTAATTAATGACGTCACATCATTTCTAGCTATTGACGTGAATAAGGAGTTCTTTGATCTTGTAACACTTAATGATAATACTCAAACATTTATTCTTGCTTTAATTACGATGAAGTCTACAGCTTATGATTTTGGTATAACGTATGATGATATTGTTAATAATTTAGGGATACAAAAAACTTCAGCCTCCCACCATTTAAAGCAACTTCAAGAAAGACGGTATGTCATAAAAAGGACAGTGAACCGAAAAGCTTTCTACAGACTGAGAGAGGAGCTTAAAACCACATCTGATACATACTTAATGAAAAGTTTTGAACAAAAAGAAACTCATGTAAGGCTCGAAAGCATTTCTAATTTGGTTTAATTGGTTATTCTAAAGTATAAGCTATATGAACTCAGCAGTATCACAAATAAGAAAATAAAAAAAAGGAAGGAGATTTTACTCGGATTCTTTTTCCTCTTCTTCATACGAAAGAGGAGGGGTTAAAAGTGCTGTTGATTCAATCAAAGTTTTTCCACCCTCTATATTCTGCTTGATGTAACCAAAGTAATCCAATTCAAAAATATATTTGGAAGCAACTTCCTCAGGTACATTTAGCATTTTGGAGAGTTCCTCTTTGGCCAAGGGTCTCTGGAAATCATTTAGTAGATATAGAACCCTGTATTTAGGATCGGTATTTAGGAAAGCTTCAACCGATTTTAGAGTTTTGTTTAGATTGTCAATTTTCTTCCTTAATTTTTGTATATTGAGTTCATACTGATATTTCTCTTCAGAAGAAATTGTTCCTTGTTTTTCCATTGTGATTAATGTGTTCTTTGTGTTTGCTAATTCTTTAGTTGATTCTTCAAGTCTTGCTTTCAAATCTTCTATAGAATCTTGTTTTTCCAAAATTTGCTCTTCAACCTTTTCTCTTTCGGTTGTGGTTTTTTCAGCAATATCTCTAAGTTCCTTTATCTCAGCTTCTTTTTCAGCAAATTGTAACATCATTTCATCAGTGGTTGTCTGCAATTTATGTGCTTCTTGTTCTTTTGAACTGATATCTTGTTGAAGCTCAACCATAGTTTCAGCAAGTCTTTCCATATCCTCATCTCTTATATGAATTTGTTTTCTAAATTCTTCTACTTGGCTTGAATCTTCAGCTTGATCAGCAGCTTTATCTTGAATATCTTCCATTTGTTTCTTTAATGAATCAATTTGAGATGATTTCTGTTGTATGTCGATTTTTTGGTTTCTTACAGTATCTTCATGTTCAGCAATTTGATTTCTAAGATTGAAAACTGTCTGTCTTGTGCTATCAAGTTGCTTTTGTAGTTCATCGAATAGTTGATCCTCTTTGGACAAAGCTTCTGAAGATACAGATCTTAAACGTGTTTCCATCTCTTCAACATGTGTAGACATAGCATCTCTTTCGATTTTTAATCTATTAAATTCAGATTGGAGGTTATTCTTCTCAAGAGATAACTGATGAATGGTTCTATCTTTGTCCATTATTACTTGGTCTCTAGCTTCAATTATAGTTTGATCCACGCCCATTGTAGTTGCTTTTTCAGATAATTCACCAATGGCTTGGTCTTTGCTTTTGAGAACTGACTGAATATCTGTCAATTCATTTTGTATTGAGATTGTCTCAGCTTTAAGATTTCCAATTTGGTCATTTAATTCATCGATTTTCAAAGCATCATCTTGAATTTTCGTTTCATACCCAGGAATTTTTGCAGCTTCAGCTCTTAATTTCTCAAGCTCACCAAGCATTTCTTGAGTAATCATTTTTGCATCAACATATCCCTGTTCTATACCTTGACGAATCTTACTAGTGCTTTCTGTAACAACCATTAGGTGGATATCTCGTAGAAGACCCACATAACTATCTTTGAAATTTCGAATAATTTTATCAACTTCGGATACAGAATATTGGGCTTTTCCAGGTGCTAAAGAACTACTTTTAATTTCTTCAGCCCTAGCTTTTACTTGTTCTTCTGAAGTTGTACGAATAACTCTCATTTCACCTAGAAATTTCTTCACTAGAGAGCGCACAACACTGAAAGGACTTTGCGTTTCTATAGCCATTTATTTCAGCTCATAGCTTACCTAACAAATTATTAAGTTAATGATATATATGAGTTTTTCAGTTGTTTTCCCTCAAATCATGAAATTAAATTGATTTTCAGTTCAGATATAATGGAATGCAAAATAAACCATCTCTAAACTCATCAATTTCTTGAAGAAAACCTGATAGTTGGTTAAAGGGAATTATAGGAATTTCTGAAGAGAACTGAATATTATGATCTCTCCAAGAGAGAATCAACGGATAAAGCTTCACTTCCCTCTTCAAAGGTAATGCAAGTTTTGAAATAAGTTCTTCTGAAAGGATGGGAAATATTTCATAAAGTACTTCTGTCCTTTCCTTTTGTTTAACAGCTGCATCTTTCATGATAGAGGACGATGGATGCGTATAATATTTACAATCGATCAAAAATAAATAAGGATATTTGAATGCTAGAACATCAATTTCATATTTTGTGAACTCGTCTTTAAATCGAAAATTAGAAAGAACTGAGTAACCTAACTCATCAAAAAGAGCAGTAATAACATTCTCAAATCCTTTCCAATCAATTAACTCGAGTATGTTTTTCACACTAATACCTTGCATAAGAAGAGAAAGTAGAATTTGACCCTTTTCTTCATCTGTGAAATCAATC
>JAUWEG010000053.1 GCA_030608385.1 Candidatus Heimdallarchaeota archaeon | reverse complement strand
AGAGTTATTCAAATAACTATAATATATCTTCTTCAGCAACCATAAGTCTGGTTAAGTTTATGAAAGCTTTTTCAGCGTTTGTTCCATCTTTTGCAGAGGAATACAGATATTCAGTGTTACTGTAATCCTTAACCAATTGTTTCATGTCATCCTCAGTGACTTGTTGATCCTTCAAATCACATTTATTTGCTATAAAAATGATAGGCTTATCTCCCACTTCCTTTTTGAAAGATTCAACCCACGAGGGGATATTCTTAAAAGATTCATAATTAGAGGCATCACAAATAGCTAAAGCACCTTTGCTTCCAAAGAAATATTTACTTCTGATTTGTCTGAAAACTTCTTGACCTCCAATATCCCATATAGCAAGTGTCACATTGTAAGAAAGGTAATCAACTACTTTTTTCATTATTGTTGTACCTAAAGTAATCTTGTAAGAGGGATCAAACATATTAGATACGAATCTTCGAACAAGGGAGGTTTTTCCGACACTCGCGTCGCCAATAAGAACAATTTTGTTAGTAAGATATGTTTTCTTTGACACTTAACTCACTACTCCCAAGATTCTGTTGTTGCTGATAATTGTTTCTATGGAGACAATGATACTATTGTACCATAAAACAAAAAAAGAAATTTTGGGATTTAAATAAGCAAAACAAAATAAAGTAATGAAGAAAATGGCGCAAGATGTATGGAGAACAGAAGTGATAGAAACAAATCCAACGCCTGCTCTTCAGCAACTGTGTCTTCAAACAAAGAACCTCTACAATCGGGCAATGTTTCTGTTCAAACAAAATTATTGTCAAACGAAACAATATTTTTCGTATCAGCAACTAGATCGTAAGCTGAAGACGGAAAAATGCTACAAAAACCTTCCAGCTCAAACAGCTCAGCACACCCTCAAAATACTTACCAGAAATTGGAAGAGTTTTCAGCAAGCAAAGACAGAATACAAAACTAATCCACGAATGTTTATCGGAAAACCTCGTCCTCCCAAGTACAAAGCCAAGAAGGGCCAACAAGTAGCAATTTTCACGAATCAGCAGGCTAGAATAATAGGTAGGAAGCTGGTTCTCCCGAAGAAAATAGCATTTTCTACGAAAACTCGACTTTCAGAAACTGTCAAACTCAAAGAAGTCAGAATTATTCCTCGAGGGAGAGGATATACGGTGGAGATTGTCTATAGTAAGCTTATTCCCGATACTGAGATGAATGGAAAAAATTTAGGAGCGATAGATCTGGGATTAACCAACCTCATCACTTATGTAGACAACATTGGCAACAAACCAATTGTTGTTAAGGATGAGGGTAAAGGTATCAAATCCATCATCCAGTTCTATCTGAAAGAAGTCAAAAAAATACAGCAAAAATATGCATTTCAGCAACATTCAGCATTGCAAAACTATAATCAGCTAAGTTATGGACCACGGTTTTACCAGCTATGTGAAACTAAGCGTAGAAAAGTGAGAAACTGGATTCATCAGATGAGTAAACAGTTCGTTAAATACTGGTTAGAAAATAGTATACAACGAGTGTTTATCGGGTATAATCCCCGATGGAAACAGCAGATACGATTACGTAAAAAAACAACTCAGATATTTGTTCTCATCCCTTTTGACAAAATCATACATAGTCTCAAATATAAAGCAGAGGAAAAAGGAATTAGAGTTGAGATGATTGAAGAGAATTACACTTCCAAATGCAGTTTTCTTGATAATGAATATTCAAGAAAAAGAACAAAGTATAAAGGAAGACGAGTTAAGCGAGGATTATTCAGGTCTGCCCACGGTATACTCATTAACGCTGATGTGAATGGAGCATATAATATCCTAATGAAAGGCAATCCGCAAGCACTTCCACATAGAAGTGTGGGCGGGGTAGGAGGATATGTGATTTATCCACTTAGATGGAGCTTTGAGCAATGACAATCTAAGGAAAAGATTTAACGGTAAAGCGAAAAAATCTAATCATGGAGACAGCTATATAATTAATTCATTTTTATAGAAAACAGCTGATCCATATCCCACTACTTGACTCCTATCTCCAGAAACGTCCCCTGATGTTGCATAATTAAGTATTCTGCACTTTTCCCTACCAGTTTGTTTGGCTGCTTCGATAGTAGCTGCTATTGGTCCATAACCACACATTGACACATTATCTTTGTACTTTATTTCATACATAGTTTTAGGGTCCATGTTTTCAATTGCTTTAAGCACACGTGTGTCTTTCTCCTTAGCTGAATCATGACTTTCAAAATGAGTGAAATCACTACTAGCTAATACAACTATATTTTCTTTACCAATTATCTTTCCAATAGTTTCACCAAGTAGCATGCTTGAGTCGTAACCTTGGTTCAGCATTGCAATTGGGACAAGAGTTGGAGGATCATCATATAGAAACTGAATAAAAGGTAATTGAACTTCAATTGAATGTTCTCTACTATGGGACATATCATTTTTTGTGACTAAACTGCATTTGTCAATTAACTTATCAACAAATTCATGATCAATTTTCATTGTTCCTAGAGGGGATTCCCATCCTTCCACTTCTGGAACAGCAATCTCAGAACCCATACCTGTATGATTAGGTCCTAAGATTACAATAGTATCAGGTTTTTTATATTTGCTCAACTCCAGAAAGCTTGAAGCTGCGACTGATCCACTATACATGTGACCAGCATGTGGAACAAGAAAGAAGGGTGGTGTTTCTTCTGTTTCAGTTATTCTTTTAGGAAGTTTTTCCGGACCTAATGAATTCATAAAACAGGCTTCTATTGACTTAATCAGGGTATCTGGATTACTTTTATAAAATGAACCTGCATAAATTGCTCTACGTGTCATCATACTTAGATAATACTTTGTAATAAAAAATCTATCCCCGTTTTAAGATAGAATTTGGTAATTTATCTGCATATCGTCCAGCAGCTTAGCATAATCTCTTCCCTCGTTCGAAGAAAGTAGAATACCGTTGATTTGTTTGATTCGAATAATTCTTTTTCCTTCTTCTTTTGTTTTGTTGAAGAATTCTTGAATTGCACTGAAAATGAACATTAATGTATGGGTATCATTGAATTCAGGTAAAATCTCAATATTGTTAATAAAATCTATTTTTTCTGCTCTTTTAATGTGTAGAAGAGCAATGGGTTCCCCATTTTTGAGGATTATCTCACCATAATCAGATGGAACAGAACGAGCGAATAGAGAGCGAAGTTTAAATCGTTTCAGAAGATAATTTCTATAAACCATTAACATGGGGTCATTTCGAGGAAGGTAAACTAACTCTACACTGTCTTCTTGAATCAAGTTATCGTCCTTCTGGTAAATATATCCAGATATTAAGCTTTCAACCTCTTTTGTTGTGAATTGGACATTTTCCTCATCTTCCATAAATCTTCCAGATCTAACACCTTTCGAAGCTATTAGTTCCTTGATATTAACTTCAATCTGAGTATTAGATAGACCTGTTAGATTAGCTAATTGATCAATTGTCAATGGTAAATTTGATGATAAAATCCTGTAAATAACATCTAACCATGATTCTCTTTGAGTTTCGTATTTTTTGGTTTGAATACCACTGAGAAATTTAGATACTGGCATCCAGATAATCTGATCAGAAACGGACCTTAATTGAACGATTTCATGAGAATTTTCTAATTTCTGAATAGATGAAAGGAGGACTCGATTGGACAGATTTAGTGAGGATTTTAACTGAGAATAACTAATTCTCTCTTTCTTTTTAATTAGATTGAGAATTCTTTCTTCTAATATTCCGTGATATCTAGAAGGACTAAGTTTTGCAAAGACAGAGTAATCTTTTGATACAACTGAACCGCGAGTAAATGACCCGAATTTACCTAGAGCAAGTTGCTTATCTTTCACCAATTCAGCTATATAATGCTCTTTTCCAGAACTTGTTCTAATTAGAATAGAAGTCATAGAGAGTGGAATTCCCAATGATCCCAATCCCTTCAAAATTTCAATTTTAGTTGTGAATTGAGTTCTGCTACTAAGATATTGCTTACTCAGCATAAGAGGAAAAATATCTTCTGTTGGAAATAGATTTCTATCACCAACTAGTGCTTTCTTTCCTGATATTGAATAAACTAATCCAGAAGATCGAGATCTATATCCTCGTTGAGAAAGAATATTAGCAAAAACTTTTGATTGATTTTCGATAACTTCTGAGTGTAACTCTGGAAAGACAAGAATTTTACCCTTATTTTCAGTAAACTCCTGAATCTTATCTCTGATTTCCTTCTCCAGAACAGTATATTCCACTGACCGTATAAAATTAGAAACATGTAATTTGTCTCCTATAATTTTATAATCGAAGGAACAGATGGGCTTACCATCAACATATACAATTTCGCTTTGTATTTCATCTATGTTCAAGAAATCAGCAGAGGCCCAATATTCTGAAAGAGGATCGTTTTTTGGAAGTATCACAATCTGACGCGTTGCTGGTGGTGTGTATGCATCTAGATATTTTCTCAAATAATCCAATTCATCACTAGTTAGAAAAGCTTCATAACTTGAGTTCTCTATGAAATTACCTCTTACGATTTTCTTATTTTCAAATAATTCAATTATACTTGTGCTTATTCTTCCTCCAGTCATGTTAAGAATTCGTATAATCTGAGGAACTGTTATTGGTCCAAAGTTTTTGATAACAGTATAAATTAAATCTGAAATCGCAGATGTTTTGCTTTTTGAATGATCCTCCATCAATAGTTTTGTGCTGAAAATAGACCAGTTAGTGCCATCATAAAACATGAAGATTTGAAAATTATTTCTAAGTTCAGAAAGAATTTCCATCACTGCATCCTTAGTTAATTCAAAGTGTTCCATTATTTTAAAGCGAGTAGAAGAATTCTCTCCGTTAATATAGTCAAGAACAGCTTTGGCTTGTGGTTTCTTGTACTCAATATTTTCTTTAATTGAGATTTTATGAAAGGCTGATAAATTGTCTCTACCAACATATGAGAGCTTATTTTCTTTGAAAGGAGCATGAACCAAATGCTTGTTCTTTACAAGAGATTGAAGAAGATTAGAAGAAAAGGTTCTCATTCTTACAAAAAGTGATTCAGAATCTTGAAAAATAACTATATTATTTATTATGGATATTGCATGACTATAGTTGACACCTTTGAATTCCCTATCGAGATTTTGTTTCTCTGCAAGATACTGAGCTAGTTGTTCAAGGGATAAGGATACTTCACTAATTGTCATTTATTTCACCAATGTGTTTGTTGGAATCCCATTTATCTTTTCAATAACTAAGGATTTGATTTCAAGATTATCGAAAGAGGGAATGTCTTCAATTGCATTTACTACATAGTTTAATGAACTCTCAGAATGTACCCAGGGGGAAAGTAGAAGATTCTTGATCGCAAGTGTTCTCTGATTTAATTGTTCTGTATAGCATTGTGCAGCTACTTTTTGGTTTAAAACAACTATGTAATTATTTGTTGAAACATCAAAATGCTCAGGTAATTGATTTCTGAGAATATTAATAGCTAAATCTTTTGGGTATAACAAGTAATATCTCTCTCTATCTTCTTTGGGGGAATAATCAACTTTAGATTCCTCTTTCTTTTCGAGCTGGAGAAGTTTGTCATAATCTTTTGTTGAGATATAATAAAAACCTAAATCATTTTCAACAAATCTACCACCATAGATTTTGTCTTCATCAATTAGAGCTGCTAGAACTTCTTTGATTCTTATCTTGGTTAAAATCCCTGGAATAACTCCCCTTTCAGCAATCTGGTCTTCAGTAGCAACACCTAAACCACATAAAATATCAAAAATATATTCTTTCCTTATTTCTGCAATATCTTTTTTCAGTTCAACTAAGAAGGACTCTATATCCCAATATTCCTGAGGTTCAAACAGATTATTTAAGGATCTTACTCCAATTTTCATATTTTCTTCAAGAGTACCTAAAGCAGATTTTAATGTCGTAGTGGCTCCTTTCCATTTTTTGGATAACTCTTCCTGATTAGTACTTCCCTTCTGAATATTCCTATAGATATCCTCAATTTCAGTATTCATTCTTTTTCTTCTTCTTAAGCCACCCTTCTTATGCAGAGCGAAATCTAGTGATAGGAATACATTTCCTTGACAAATAACTTCTTTGTCCTCAAGAAGATTATTCAGAAGATAAATTATAATTGAGGACATATTCTCAGGAAATCTTGAAAGAATCTCTCTTAAGCTGATAAAACTGAAGTGATTGATCATTTGTAGGAGTGTTTCTATAGTTAAGGAAGGTGTTTTTTTCTTCAACCATAAAGACTCCATAATATATTTGTTTATGACTCTTTCTGGAAATACTTTTGTTACTGTATCTCCACCCACTAATGTATCTTTTATTAGTTTGAAACCTGTTTTTACCAAAGTTGTTTTTATGAAATTGTTGCTTTTAGAGAGAACTGATTTCCCGTTAATATCTTCTATCTGAAGACTCAAGACCCTATGAATCTTTCTGGTATAGGAAACTAGTTCAGAGGCAATTTTCTGAAGAGTGATTGAATGAAAAGCTACTTCATCTTTTAGCTTCAAATCATAAATCTGTAAATATTGTCCCCTATGAAGTTTGTATTCAACTGATCCTACCATCTCACCATCTAGTAAAATGGGATCTATTTGTCCTTCCCCATAAGTATCACGTAAATGTAAGCGCATCCCTAATCTAGTGAAGGGATCATTTTTAGGAAGTATTACTATTCTTTCTTCCTCTTTCAATGCCATGTTTATCAGATTGTTTTTTATCTGATCAATATCTTTGAATCTTTCAGATGTCATATAGTAATTAGTTTCTCTTTCTGTTAGTTTTCTCTCAATAATTTTCTTTTTACTTAACAGATTCTTAATCAATTTCTCGATATTACTATATCTGAAGCCAATTAAATGGGTTAACTCAACTAGAGAGACAGGGCCTAGAGATTCAACAGCTTGCAAAAGAATAAACTCTTGACTCTTTTCAAATGAAGGAAGTTTATCTACAGCAAAATATCGTTCAGATATTTCATAAACATTAGGAACAAATTGTTTAGGAATAAAAGACTCTTGAGATACTGATTTTCGAACTAAATACAGTGTTTTATCAAGTATCGTCAAGCTTTCTTGAATTATATCTCCATCCATTTCCGTAAATTCTATAATTTCTCTCTTTGTTAGTGGTCCATACTTTCTTATTGTTGAGAGTATTTTTTCATCAACTCTAGAGAGATTGAATGGTTCTCTATAAGCAACATAATAGTATGGAAACATTTCTCTACTTACAAAAGATAATCTTTTGTGACTGAATCTTCCCTTGATAAGTTCGTTTTTTTCAATTAAATCTCTTATCCAATCAAGATCAAAGTCATTTATTCTAACAGATAATGAACTTAAGTCCTCAATTGAGCCAAAGCGATTTAGGAGATTAAGAACACTCTCTTTTCCATGTAAATTCTCATCAAATATGCTCTCAACTGCGAAATTATAATGCATATAGTTCAAATCTTCAGGTGTTAATATTATCGAATCTGGTTTTCGATTACTGAGATTCCTAAGTAATTCTCTATCTTCTAAACGAATGTATTGAAGGTCAGTGGACGATTCAGTAATTCTTCCTTTTAATATTCGACTTTTCTGTTCAAGTTCAGCTAAAGCTCGTACAAGTTTCTCCTCTTCGATTCTCAAATAATCGGTTATTTGAAGCATAGTAGAAGGTCCATGTACCTTTAAGAAACGAAGAATAATTTTCTTTAAACATTCTTCAGGATCAAGCTTCTTTGCTTCTCTAAGTAGAGGTTCAGGAACGACTTTACTTATTGGTGCATACTTTGATCGAATTCTCCCACCATATAGTTCATATTCAACACGAGCTATTAACATAGCTCTTTCTAATTTTTCGAGATGTATCTGAACAGTTCTTGTTTCTTCCTTAAGTTCTTCTGCGATTTTGTTTAGAGAAATAGGATGAATTTTATTAATTAGTTTCAGAATTTTCTCATCAAATTCAGTTTTCTCAATTGATTTAAGATAAAGATTCCAGAATAACTGAAAATCTGTAATTGGTACAGATCTTCTATCTCCTTTAGCAATATGAACTTCTATTAATTCCCCATTATTGTGTAAAGCCAAAGACCAAGCTCTTATCTGTTTCGCATCATTAATACTGTGATGATAGATGCTCGGATTCACACTATCTGTTGTTTTAATTGGTGCCAAAGCTTTTACAGCGCTCTTCAATTGCTTGAGAGAAGAAATGGGGAGATCAGTGTTCTTATAGCTTCGATTATTGAAAATCCTCTCAACTAATTCAGTGTCAAATAATATTTCTTTAGATCCTTCCTTACCAAAAACTTTCGCCAGAACCTGTTGATGTAGCTCTCTTAATAAAGCACTTCTATCTGAAATCTGGACTATATCTGAAATACCCATTAGAACAATTCCATGAGCAAATGGACTAGGGATATCTGACAAGGGAGTGATGTGAAATTCAAATTCACCTTTTTGTAATTTTGATAAAACTATTAAACTATTTACCAAATCCATGTAATCTTTTAATATCTCCCGATAAGTTTCCTTTATCATACAAAAACTGTCCTGGTCCCGAAGTGTTGAAAATATTCTTCTAGCATACATGCTTTGTCTAGATACAGAAATATGTTTTTGACCACTTCTTCTTAGGACCATAAATGCTCTATTTGCTACATGACGGAATCTGTTAACAAACAGTTCTGTATTAATTATTGCTTGTTTAAGAATCTCCTCCAGATTTGTAGCCGACAATAGTTCAGGGACAATGGAAGTGTCTATTATTTTGTCTATAGGAAGCATTAACAAGAAACCGTTATCATTAACAGCTGATCCTATATCAGAATCAATAGCTTTTCCTATTGTATATGCATAAGCTCTTGATAATGCATCATTTACTCTCCTACCATAATAAGCATGAAAAACTAAAACCATTCTACCTTGTGGATCAATATAAGATTCTATCAATAGTTTTTTGTCACTTGGAGTAACATTGAGAAACATCATTTGTTCCTTAACATATTCTACAATTGATTTCGAAATAATATCGTCTACTTGAAATGATCTTTCAATCCAATCTCTTACTTGACTTTCATCTTCTTTCTGTATTTTCTTTGAAACAGCATCAATGAATCTCCCAATCTGTTGCGATAATTCAAAAGATCTAGGGAGTTCCTCACCAACCCAATTAGGTATAGTGGGTCTTCTTCCAAAAGCTTCAGCAACAACAACTCTGGAACCGACTGTCCGTCTGAACTGGTAGGTATGACTACCTAATACGAAAATATCCCCTGGTGTCAATCGTTCAACAAAACTTTCAGAAAGGACACCTATTCTTGTTCTATAAGTTTCTAATTCTACTCGATAATCTGCATTTTCTGGAATGGTTCCTATATTGGTGTAAAAAATCAATCTAGAACCTCTTTTCTTCCCAAATGCCTTTTCTTTATCATCATACCATATTTTTCTATAGATTTTTCTCTCTTCTACATCTAGATTGTACCCTCCCAGATATTCTAGCACGTTAATAAAATCATCAAAATCAAGAGTCTTGTAGTTGTATGATTTTCTTATCATGTCAAATGCTTCTTCAACACCCCATCTCTTCATAAGAGATATACCCACAATAAATTGAGCAAGAACATCTAAACAGTTGATAGGAATCTGAACTTTGTCTATTTCTCGGCTATAAGCGCTTTTGGTTAGAACTGCACATTCGATTGCGTCATCTCTATCAGTTGTAATCAATCGTCCCTTTGCTATTCTATCTAGGGAATGACCACTTCGTCCAACTCTCTGCAAATACTTTGCAACGGTCTTTGGTGACCCTATTTGAGATACAAGTTCTACACTACCTATGTCTATACCTAATTCAAGAGAAGTTGAAGTTATTGCTGCAAGTAATTCATTATTCTTCAATCTATCTTCAACATCCAAGCGGATTTCTCTGGAAAGGCTAGAGTGATGAACAGCAATTGAAGAAGCATATTCATCCCCAAGATATTCCTTTAATCGAAATGCTACACTCTCGGCCCCTCTTCGTGTGTTTGTGAAAACTATAGATGTTTCATGATCTAAGATCAAATCAGCTAAGATAGCATATATTCCTTCTTGAATAATAACATAAGGAGTGTGGAGCATATCATTTACTGGACTTTTTACTTCCAGGTCTAGTTTCCTCTGTGGTGGGAGATTGGCTATAAAGCAATCATTTTCTTGAGAGCTATCTTTACTTCCCACTAGAAATCTAGCAATCTCCTCTATAGGAGCTTGAGTTGCAGACAAGCCAATTCTAGTGATTTCGCGTTCTGCAACTTCTTGTTGTAGATACGAAAGAAAGAGTGAAAGCATTACTCCTCTTTTATTCGAACTAACTTCATGAATTTCATCTAGAACCAACCAACGAACACTCTTCAAGTGTAATGAAAACTTTGGTGATGTTAGTATAAGCCCTAAGCTTTCAGGAGTCGTTATTAAGATATGGGGTGGGGTTTTGAGCATTTTAGTTCTTTCTGCTTGAGTTGTATCTCCTGTCCTCACACCTACTCTTATCTTAGGTGTTACTAGATTATTTGCAGCTGCTAATTCTTGGATTCCTTGTAATGGCTCTTCGAGATTTTTTCTGATATCATTCCCAAGAGCTTTAAGTGGAGAGATATATAAAACATAAATCTCATCCTTTAGATTGCCTTCCTTTGCTTCGATAAACAGCTCATTTATTGCCGAAAGAAAAGCCGCAAATGTTTTACCAGAACCTGTAGAGCTGAATACTAGTGTATTTTTTCTATCATGAATAGAAGGTATAGCATAGAGCTGAGGAAGAGTGAACCCTCCAGGAAACTTAGATGTAAACCAATCTTTGATTTCATCAGCTAAGAAGGAGTAAATATCAGCTGAGGACGAAGGTTCATCTAAGTAATGAAGAGTCATTTTGATTGTTTTTATAATATTTATTTCATTATAAAATGTTTTTAACATACTGTCATATTAAGCGCACAAAGAATCACTTTGAAAGACACTTCAGAACAAATATTACTGGAGTTTTTATAGTAAAAGCTAGCTAAAAAAATGATGGCACAAGGCTTACGAATTGAATGTATAGAAGTAAACTATCATCAAGCGTTAAGTAAACTCTGCCATCAAGTAAAAAATCTCTATAATCGAGCAAATTATTTGGTTAAAAACTCACTAAAAAGGGAAAATAAACTTCTTTACTATTACGACCTTAACACCCTCCTCAAAGAGGAGGAATGTTACAAAACTCTCCCTGCTCACACCGCTCAACACGCCCTCATACTTCTCTGCAGAAACTGGAAAGGATACTTCCAAGCAATGAAAGAGTGGAAGATTAAACCAGAAGCATTTTTTGCAATACCACATCCTCCAGGATATAAGGCTAAAGATGGGGAAGTTGTAGCAATCTTTACCAATCAGCAAGCAAGAATACAAAATGGGTGGCTAGTTCTTCCAAAGAAAGTAGGGTATTTCTACAAGACAAGATTAACGGCTAGAATGAAATTGAGAGAAGTGAGAATTGTTCCCCGAAGAGTAGGATATACAATAGAACTAGTGTATCTGAAAACCTTACCTAAACCCAAGAAACGATCTAAGAGAAAAGGTGCCATTGATTTAGGGATGTATAACCTCGTAACCTTTGTGGATAACCTCGGAGGTCAACCGATTGTTATCAAGGACGAGGGGAAAGGAATAAAATCTATTACACAATATTACTTGAAAAAACAGACACAATTACGAGAACTATATGTGCAACAGCAAAAACAACAGCTGAAAGTGAAAAACAGATTGAATTATGGACCTGCTTTCTATAACTTACGTGAGAAGTGGAGAAAAAAACTCAAAGATTCCATTCACAAGTTGACTAGTTTTTTGGTCAACATGTGGGTAGAACGTGGTATCCATGAGGTGATTATTGGCTACAATGAAAAATGGAAACAACGAGTGCATTTTTGGAAAAAAATCATCCAAATGTTTGTCTCAATCCCCTATATGCGAATCATCAATATGCTGAAGTACAAAGCTGCGGAGAGAGGAATAAAGGTTGAACTCATTCCTGAGAAATATACTTCTAAATGTAGTTTCCTTGATAACGAGTTCCCTGAATTTAGAACAACTTATGCAGGGAGAAGAGTCACCCGAGGGTTGTTCAAGTCTGCTCAAGGATTTTTAATCAATGCTGATGTGAATGCTGCGTATAATATTTTAGTTAAAAGCGATCCGAAAGCACTACCTAAAAGTCGTGTGAACGGGGTAGGAGGATACGTGATGTATCCTCGTAGAGTGAGTATAGAAAATTTACTATGACCTCTGCGAAAGAAGCAATCTATTCTTGTCTAGTATGACAAGATGACAACAACTCATCATATGTCATTATTACATAGAATCAACTATTGTGAAAACAATAAAAAAGAATTAATCTTTTGCTTCTTTTGCTTCTTTTGCTTCTTCAGCTTCTTCAGCTTCTTTTTCTTGTTTTCTTCCCCATTCCATCACAAAAGCAGATTCTCCATCTCTATAATAATGTTTGAACTCCCTTTTAATATAGAATCCCAATTTCTTATACATCTCAACTGCTGCTACGTTAGACACTCGAACTTCCAAGTAGATTGTATCCACTCCATGTTCGATTAGTTTTTGCATTCCATATTTCATAATCTTAGACCCAAGACCTTTCTTTCTATGACTAGGAATAACTGCTATGGAAATCACATGACCTTTAGATGAGTTTAAACCTATGAAAGTTGAAAAAGGTCTTTCCAGTCTGGAAAGCGCATAACCTATTACTTTTCCTTCTACTTCTCCAATAACACATGCAAAGCCGTATTCTGAAAGAATACGATAAAAGAAATCAAAAGAATAGTTTTCTGGAAGACAGAGCCTATTAATCTTAATAATATCATTAATATCGCTTAATTCAGCTAACCGTACTGTAACAGATTGCTCCATCTATTAACCTCTAACATGACTTTATTAGCTCTTTTTTCAATTTTGTGTTTAGTAGATAAAAAGTAACACTATTTTGATAATATTCTTAAAGCTTAAATTTTGAAATTCTATATCATAATGAATTCTACAGAGAACTTCACAGAAACTGATCTGTTATCAGCTAATTTAATGAAGAGATTCCAATATCCAGCTAGTCTACTGAATCATTGGCTTGAAACTTTCGGTTTAAATCAGACATTGGAATTATTAGATGGTCTCAGATTACCTTACAATTCAATGTGGGTTCAAGTAAATACAAGAAGGGTTGATTACGACACGCTCTTTAACATCTTTGAAGAAATGGATAATATTACTCGCAAACATCCTTTTTTTGATGATTTTATAGAAATTGAAGTTCAGAAAGGAGAATTAACAGAATATTCTAGAAAATTACCTATAATAAGAGTGGACCATGAATCTACAACAGGGATTGCATTAGGTAGAGATGTTCAAACTGCGAATATTATGAATCACGATGATTTTGATCCAGGGGAAACAGTTTGTATTGCGGATTATGTGAATAATATTCTAGCAGTCGGTAAAACTCAGTTAAAAAGCAGTGAAATAAATAAGAGATTTCAAGAAACTGTTGTAAAGGTTACTGAATCATTAGCATATGCTCCTCCAATAACTGAATTGAAGGAGTATAGAAAAGGGTTTTTTAGCATATTGTCACCAACTCAAGCAATAGGTGTCAAGTCTATGAATTTGAAAGCTAATGACAATATATTGGTAATATCAACTGATAAAGGAGATGTTGCAAATTATATTGCTGAGCTAACTAAAAATAAAGTTCCAATAACAGTTTTAGCAGCAAATAAGATGCATGCAAAAGTTTTGAATAAGAATGTTGCACGAACAAAGAATAAAGCAATTAGAATTATTAATAGACCTTTTCTTAGTTTTGCCAAAGAAATGCCTGAGATGAAGTATACATCATACTTTATTGAACCTCAAAACTCTCGAACAGCTGTAATTCCTGTTTTTTCATCAAATTTAAGTTTAGACAGATTGAAACAAATCACTAAAAAACAACAAAAACTAATTTCTGAACTATATAGGAGTACTCATAGACAAGCTTCAGTAACATATGTTACACATTCGATTGATCATCTTGAGAATGAAGAGATCTTCCAAAACACCTTGCAAAAAGCATATTACGAAAATCAAGAATTCTCTGAAGAAATAAGAAAATTAAAACAACAGAAAATAATTAGTTCAAGAGCTCCTCTGGAAATTTACAAAGAAATTGAGAAAGAACTCACTAAATCTTCAATTTATCTTGATCCTATAACCACTAATAACACAGGTGGATTTATAGCAAAATTCAACTTCAAATTAAAACAAGAAGAAAAGTAAGAGCTTACTCTGTGATTATAGCATGTGTATATCTAGTTCATTTACTAACCAGATGAAGGCTTCTTTTATTCCCTTTCCATGTAGAATACTAGTATCAAAAACAGCAAAGGTTCGATCTTTGAGATCAAGATGAAGACCAAGCATTTGGATTAAGAGAGGGGCTTCAACCGCTCCAGGCAAATCTTGCTTGTTAGCCATTATTAGAGTTGGAACATTTTCCATGTATGGATTATTGAAAACATGAGTCTTAAGAACATCTCTTGCTTCAGGCAAACGTTCAATATCAGCTGCGTCAATAACGAAGATCACAGCGCTGCATCCAGGGTAATGTGCTTCCCATAAAAACCTGAAATGAGATTGTCCTGCTACATCTATTGCAGTTATTGTCCATCCTTCAAATTCAAAGCTTTCTATGTTCTGACCTATTGTCGGCGTCAAGTTTTCTGCAAATTTCCCAAATCTCATAAAACGTGTCAAAGTAGTTTTGCCTGCTGCATCTAGGCCTAATATCAATATCTTTGCCTTTTGCTCTTTCTTAAGCTTAGTTCTCAACCATGATGAAAACGACCCGAACATACTCATGCAGCTGTCATTCCGTATAAGTTAATTTACAGTTTTTATCTATTTTATAAGTCTTATCTTAATCTTGACTCTATCTGGTTTATTTGCTGTTATTTTCTTATTAAAGGTTTTAAGGTTTTCCAGATATGCAAGCGAGAATATCCCAGACTTACAGTTTATAGTTTAATCTTATCTATCTTTTTGCTTTAATGTCGGTATTAAAAAAATTTCTATAGCTCTCGAAGATTTTTTACACACGAAAGATTATTTTTGGTGTACTCCGGAATACCCCATTATCTATAAATTTTTAAAATAAGAGTAAGGTTGAATGATGTAACCCTTAAAACATATTTTGGTGGTTTGTTATGGCTCTAAAAATAGATAGGTACCCCGGTGACAAAGAAATCGTTTCTAAAAAAATTAAAGTTGGTCCTGATAGACTAACACGTTTTGAAAGGGCTCGCATTGTAGGTGCGCGTGCCTTACAATTAAGTATGGGGGCTCCTGTATTACTCCAGCTTCAAGGATTAGACAATAAATCACCTCTTGTTATAGCAGAAACTGAACTAAGGGCAAAGGTTTTACCCCTGAGCATACGAAGGACACATCCAAACCAAACCTTTCAAATCATTCCTCTGCAAAAACTAAGAGATATTCAAGCATTAAGAGAGATATAACAAAATTGCTTCTCTAAAAAGGAAACAAATAAAAAGATATGTCCAAGCAATAAGGTGAGTGATATGGTTAAGATACCTGAAACAATGTTCAAATATTGTGCAAAATGCGGCACACACAAGACTATGAAAGTTAAACAGGAGAAATCTGCCAGAAGAAAATCAGGCATGTCAGCGACTGCAAGAAAAGAGAAGCTTAGAAGGAGAGGGTATGGTAATCTCGGTAAATATAGTAAGAGACCTGTCACTCAAACAAAAATGGCTTCTAAAACTTCAAAAAA
>JAUWEG010000157.1 GCA_030608385.1 Candidatus Heimdallarchaeota archaeon | reverse complement strand
AGTACTTCTCAATTGCTCTAGTAGGGACTTCTCTAGTAGGGGCATTAGTTGTAATCTTAATTAAGAAAAAAATGATATTTGGCAAAAAAAAGTAAACAACAAACAAAAACTATTGAAACTTCACAACATTAAAAATAGATTTTTTAAAACTACATATTGTGATTTACTTTGAAGAGTGAACCTACATTTGACAAACTTGAATTGAAACAAAAGATTTTGGATGTGTATAATCTAGTTGTGAAAAGTTTCAAATTTGTTCCAGAAGGGGAATTCGCATCTTCATATATAATAACTACAAAGAAGAATGAAAAGTACTTTTTGAAGTTGTATTTTCCATCTAGATTGAAAAATCAACAAAAAAACAAATTTGATTTTTCGTTAGATATCGTTCATAAATTACATAATATTCAAGGACTGAAATATATTTCTTATCCCATTGAAACAATTTCAGGAAATCTTAAATCACAGTTTCAGGAAGCTGAAATGGTGCTGTGGAATTTTATTGATGGCAAGATTGTTTCTGAGAGAAAAAGTAAAACTACCAGTTTTTTGAAGAAGGTAGCAGAATTATTAGCTCAAATCCATGATTCATCAGAAAATCTGAAATTTCAAGATAAATTGCTTTATGAATTTGATATTACATTTAAAGACGATTTATTACTATGTCTAAGAGAAATTGCAGCCTGTACAACATCGGAAGATAGAACATTTCTAAGGTTAAAAAAATTAATTACACCTTTGATGAATGATATTTTACAATCACTTACTTATCTCGAAGAAATAACTCAGAATCTCAAAGCAGAATCTCCCAACAATTATGTAGTATGTCATAATGATCCAATCCGACATAACATTCTTCTTAATAAACAAGATGAAATCTATTTGGTAGATTGGGATAGTGCATATCTTGCCCCGTTTGAAAAAGATATATGGTTCTATCTCGTTAAGAAGAATTATCTTTCATTCAAGCAAAAATACAAAGAAACAAGAGAATCAACAAAGCTTAACGAAGAAATTGTAGCTTATTTATTCTATGAAAGAGTATTAGCTGACTTAACTGACTGGGTCTATCGAATTCTATTTGAAGAACTAGATCCCATTCAAGTTAAAAATGATTTTGAAGGATTAGAAGAAGACGTAATCCCGTTTCTCCCAAATATGAAAAGAACAGAGAAAGATTTGAGACAAAGAGCAAAAGAATGGTAACTAAATTAACAAAATAAAAAGAAAAGGAAAAATTATTCCTAAGCAGGAACTTCTTTTTTCTCGACACCAATAAGATCTTCTTTTAACTTACCTAGTAAGGTGGCAATAGCTGCAACAATGTGCTCAGGTCTTGGAGGACAACCATAAACCCAAGCGTCTATAGGCAGAATATGATCAATACCACCAAGAACGAAAGGACATTCTTGGAATACACCACCAGTAGTACAGCAGTTTCCTACAGCAACTACAAATTTAGGTAAGGGCATTTGTTCATAGACACGTTTAACTCTATCAGCAACTTGAGCAGTAACAGGTCCTGTAATAACAAGAACATCAGCTTGACGAGGAGTACCACGGAGGGTGATACCATATTGTTCAAGGTCATGACGAGGAGTTAAAGTATCAACAATTTCAATGTCACATCCATTGCATCCACCTGCATTCATGTGGATAATCCATGGAGATCTTACAGCACAATTCACACCAAATTTTTTTAGCCAACCCATTTTAATCAACCTCGGAATTCCTCTATTTCTTTGATTCTCTTGCCGCCTGCTTCGATAAGTTCACTTAGTTTCTTATCAGCTACATCACCTTTGTAACTACCTTTGGCAACAAGCATTTCATAATCTTGATGAATATTGAATGAGAATAGTGAAACAGATAAGTTAGGATCTCGATCAATATGTATTGCATCGACCGGACAATAAGTTTGGCAGTGTCCACACCACATGCATTGTGGTTTTAATAGCCATATCATTCCATTATCTTTGTCATCTTTCTCGATTTCTATACAATGTGTTGGACAAACTTTCACACATGTTCCACACATTATACATCTATCCTCGATAATTCTTGGAATTGTTCTGATATCTTCTGGTGGTGGATTTTCCGCAATCCTCGTTAGAACATGTTTTGTCACAGGTCCTTTTGCGTGGTTTTTTAGGGCTTCTCCGCCCATTACTAATACTTTTTTCATCTTCTTTTCACCTCAGAAAAATGGCCTATTATATTTCTTGGCCTTTATAGCTTTTCTAGCAAATTCGTCTTGATTCAAAATCATTTTTTCTCCTGTTACTTCGTTAATTATCATAACTCTGTTTGTACAGGAGAAACATGGATCGTAGCTTCTAAGAATTACTGGCATATCAGCCACATATTCTCCATCCATCCTCTTAAGGGTAGCATCAATATTGCCTAGAGAAGGTGCTCTTATTTTGTATCTTTCTGGTGTATCTGTACCATTAGCTATACCATAATGAACATCCTCACCTCTTGGTGCTTCACCTCTTGCAAAATAGCTTCCTTCTGGGATTCTTTGTTTAACTCTTACTAATAGTTCACCTTGAGTAGATTCAAGTCGATCCAGAATCTGTTTACATATTTGTAGAGATTCTAAAGTTTCATCGAGCCTAACCAAAGTAGTTGCTAAGATGTCTCCTTCATTATAATAAACCAAATTCCAATCAATTTTATCATATAATTCATATGGAGTTGCTTTTCTTACATCAAAAGGCAATCCTGAACCTCTTCCAGTAGGTCCATTGGGGGTTACTTTCTTTGCATCCTCTTTAGTTAAGATACCTACATTTTCTAAACGATTTCTAATTGAAGCTTCCTCTGTGAATACTTTCTTATGGTACTCAACTTGTTTTATTAGTTTGTCCAACATAGGTTGTGCTCTATCTGCTTTTTCCTTCGGAATGTCTCTTTTTACACCACCAATAAGCATCAAAGCTGGATTGACTCTATTTCCACTAAAATCTTCTACAATGTCCAGGATAATTTCACGGTCTCTCCATGTAATATGTAGCATTGTATCAAATCCTGCATCATGAGCAAGTATTCCATACCAAAGTATGTGTGAATGAACACGTTCTGCTTCTAAGCTGAACATACGGATTAATTTTGCTCTTTCAGATATTTGATCTTCAATACCTGCAAGCTTTTCAGCTAATCGAACGTAAACATTTTGATGAACAGCACTGCAGATACCACAAGCTCTAGGTATTAACATAGTGTTTTGTCTCCATGTTTTATTTTCCATCGCTTTTTCAATCCCTCTGAGATTGAAACCTATTCTGATATCAGCTTCAACCACTCTTTCTCCTTTCAAATGGATAATAAAGTGAGCAGGTTCTTCTGCCCAGGGATGTTGTGGTCCGATAAATATGTGATGGTCAGCTCCAGGTGGTGCATCGCTACCATCAGTTAAAGTTCTAAATCTGGATCGGTATTGTTCTGTCATTGTTTTGCCTCCTCCAAACCTTCTTTTGTAATTTTCATCGTAATTTCCTTGATCTGTTCCCAACCATACTCTTTTCGCATTGGTTTTACATCATCTGGCCATCTTTCAGGTAAGATTAACCTTTGCAAGAATGGGTGGTTTTCAAAGTAAATACCATAAAAATCGTAAATTTCTCTTTCATAATAATCAGCAGCAACAAAAAATTCCAGCATACTTGGAGTTTTTGGTTTGTTTTTGTCGATTTTAGTTATAATGAAATTTATCGGTACTTCCTTAAATTCATCTTCTATTCTGTGCTGAATATGATAACAAACGTTGAATTCATCATCTTTCTCAACACCTGATATTGTTGATAGGAAATATATACCTGCATCTTCACGCAGTATTTTCATAAGTTCAAAGGCGTTTGTCACGTTACACATAATGTCAAAATGGCCTTCTTCAACTTTTATTGCTCCTTCAACAAGGTTTCCAGGTAAAGTTACATTTAAAATTCCTTCTAATTCCTTGAGTACATCACTCATAAGAAATCCTCACATCGCATTTTAGTTTAATCAAGAATCAGTCATAAAAAAAGGTTGTGTTGCATAGATGCGAATGTTATAAGTAAATATTTCAGTAAATAGTGATTCAACAGATGATCAAGCTTTGATAAGGAGATAATCATTTCCTTTGAATTTTTCATGAATTTCTTGTAAATACCATCCTCTAGCTTGTAAAACTAGAATGTTTCCAAACATCATTGGTGTCATATTTTGATTTCCTACTCTGAAGGTGTCCTCTGAAACCCATTCCCCTTCCTTCTCTTTGAGATCAATCCATTCATTAATAGAAAGAAATCTTCCTGTATATAGGACTCCATAGGATTTTTCTAACATTTCTGGAACTAACTCAATTATGTTTTGAGCTATGTCTTCACTCTCTTTTTCAAGACTCTCAATTATTTCTTTTAGTATTGTTGTCTTAATTTCAAAGTCATGTGCCACCTTGGGTTTTATTGGAGGAAAGTGTTCAATAGATGGAAATATGGCTTTTTCTTCACAGAGAAAAACTCTATCAGTAATATTTCTAAACTTATATCCTCTTGCAGCTAAAATGATAATATATGCAATATCAATATTGTTGATTTTGTATCTTCGCTTAACTAGCTTTAATCCTTCTACTACGCTAACCTTACTTTTAGCTTCTCCCATGCATTCTATATCATCCCAAATATCGGGAATTGTTTTTTCCAAATTAGTTAGGAAGTATTGATTTGTTTTATTGGAAAAGTCTATAAAATTTCTCAAAATTAGTGCGTTAGCATCCATTTCTCTGAGGACCATACTATAAAAAATAACCGCAATAATATATTTAACTTATTCGTTATTCCTTTTAGGAAACTTAGAAAAATCAGCTACTGAGTATCTCATCCCAGAGTTTCAAATCTTCTTTAGCTTGTTCTGGATCAAGCTTCTGAATTATGAAACCTGTGTGAACTAAAACATAATCACCTATATCTAGAGATTCTTCAAGAAGAGTAGTATCAGCTTCGCGTCTAACACCAGTAATGTCAACCATTACTCTCTTATCATTTAGTATTTCACATACCAACCCAGGAATTGCCAAACACATAAGTCTCACATAATCATTTTTACTTCATTAATTAACTGTTTTTATCTAGCAACTAATCTTCCCAAATTATCTCTTCGTAAGTAGCTGCAACATTACATGTACCTTCATGACTGACCATACATGCTCCAATTGGATGATCAGGTCTACAAGCTTTATTAAATAATTTACATTTATGTGGTTTAGATTTTCCAACCAAAATTTCATCACAAATACAACCAATATGAAGATCTGTAACCTCAAGCTCAGGGATTTCATATTTCTTCTTAGCATCAATATGACTATACTTATCAGCTATCTCATGACCTGTATCTGGCCAAACACCCAAACCTCTCCACCTTGCATCTGAAACAACATAAGCTTCTTCCATTGTTTTGAGAGCTGTAACATTACCTTCGTATCTTACGTAACGTTTGTACATATTATCAACTCTTGAGGTATTTTCATTGAATTGCTTCAACAGTGCATAAATTCCAACA
>JAUWEG010000192.1 GCA_030608385.1 Candidatus Heimdallarchaeota archaeon | reverse complement strand
TAATCTTTTTCTTTTGGAAGAATGTCCACATTATAGAATAATAGATTAGCACAAAGATGGCTAGCAGATCTAGTGCAGTTGTGTACAAAATCCTAGAAATTGTATTAGACTCTCCATTATAAGCTGTGATTCTTCCTAGATCACTCATGGCTCCATATAGAAAATCAAACCCCTCATCTAAAGGATCAATAGAATTCCCACCAGGATAATAGTGAATTGCTAGACCAAAAAGTAGATTGGCTAATACTGTGATAACAATTAAACCAATAAAAATTCTCTGTAGTAGTCTATCTTTCTGCAATCTAACCGACTATCTCCTTTTTAGATTGACGTTTAATATAAATATAAGCCCCAATGCCTTGAAGACCATAGACAAAGATTTGGATGAAATTAAATAATGTATTACCTGCTCTGCGACCTGTTTTATCAAGCTCTCCTCCTTGAACAAAACCTATAATCACAGTTATTGTTAAAGCTGTTACAGCTAGCATCAAGGCTACAAAAGAATAAGCATTGATTTTAGGAAATTCCTTTTCTATGAAGAAGACAATAATGTATAAAAGAACACTAATGAAGAAAAATACCGGAAAAATTGTTAGAAGTTTTTTATGGATGGGATAGATTGTATCCGCTGCAGCATAAGCTAAAGCAAAATAAGAAATTGAACAAATAACTCCAGAAAAGCTTCCAAATATGCTTAACCATTTTGTAACTTTTTTCTTTCTGAAAAACCTCCAGATAACAGAGAAGTAAAGTGCTATACTTATGCAAACTAGATTTATTGCAATTATAGATAACACACGGGATACAGAATTAGATTCTCCATTTACTGCTGTAAACCTTCCTAAATCACTAATCGCATTGTAAAGGAAGCTGAAACCTTCTGTTGTGGAATCACCAAAGCTTCCACCAGGGTAATAATGTATTGATAAACCCATTAAGATTATCCATAGAAACGAAGAAAGAGTGAGAAAAATGAAAATATTTTTTTGAATATCTCTTTCAATTAAATGGAATCGTTTCATCGATTTGCAAAATAATCCTTTGTTAATATAAAATTTGTTACACAAACATCTGTTTTTGCTTAATCTATTCTGATTCAGAATTCTTTCTTAAGAAAACTAATTTTTTAGAAACATCAATACTATTTCTTTTTATTGTGCTCTTAATTTGTGTATAAATTCCAGATTGCTATGATCGCTTTGAATTCTGTCTTCAACCGGATAACATTGAACTTTAGCTGCTTCCCCAAGACTAGTTTGATCATCAAGAGAGCAATTACAAACATTACCTTTGAAATAAGGTGTTCCTTTTTTATTAGACATTATTCCACCAGTTGAAACCTCATATTTATCTACACAATAAATGCATTCTGAGACTTCACATCTTCTGAAACGAACCCCAAATTGATTAATGAAGATAGTTTCTTTTTCATTTCTCATCTTCATACATTAGACCTAGTTTATGAACAATAAATCTTTTTTATATACTAATGTATGACGCGGGTAAAACATCCGACAAAACTGGTTTTGCAAGTTTTGATTTTCTACATAAAGTTTAATTAAAACAAGCGTTATTGATAGTTTATGGCATTCAATTGGGGACCAACATTTTATTTGTTAGGTATAATTTTTATTGCAACAGCTTTGTTTGCAATAGTAATTGGAATTACAGCAAAAAAGGTCGACTTTGGTGATAGGTTGTTCAGCTTAATAGATAGAAAAATACTGTTACCAAGGAGACCTGTAAGAGATAGAGCTTTAGCTGCTTTTGCAGATACTGAGGAAACTGAGAGCAGAAAAATGAAAAAAAAGGAAAAATCGAAAAGAGCTAAAAGAAGTCTGCCCTCTTCTCGTCCTTCTATGGGAGACATTGAACCTATTAAAGATGAAAAATACTACGAAGAGATGGCTGATAGACGCACATTAGCTGGCAGAGAACACGCACCTAAGTATGATGATGAAGCAGAAGAAGTCGAAATGCTAAAGGATGTAGATGATGAAGTCGAAATGTTAGCTGAAAGAGAAGAATCACCAAAAATGGAAGAACCAGAAACTCTTGGAGAAGCATCTGAAAAAGAAGTATTTGAAGGATTTTCTAGGGATTTATCAATAATGATTCCAAGGAATATGTGTTTAGATGAAGTCTTTCGTCTAAAAATAACCTTAATCAGAGATGATCAATATGATGACAAAGTTGCAATTGAGGAGATAACAGTGGACAAAGAATCTGCAGAGTACTTCTCAATGAATGTGACTAAATTAGGTGAAAAAGTCATTGAAGCTACCACAAGAATACATGGGTTAGAGAAAGGTGCATTGATTGTTAGACCTATTGCAATTGGTCATGTTGCATCCTTAGCACCACAACAAAGAACTGTTTATTTTCATCCTGAATTGGAGGAAATTGTGGTTGAATTCTTTATCACTCCTACTAAATGGTCAAAGGATTTAGACAGCAACATCAAAATTGAATTTGAACAGAACTATCGTATACTAAGAACAATTGACATCCCAATAAAGATTTACAAACGTAAAATGGAAGCAATTTTCGGAATAAACATTTCTAAATGGCAAACTATTGTTTTATTTGTTTATTCTGCTTTTGGAACATTATCTGGTTTGATAAGTTTCTTCTGGGAAGATTTTGTACCTTGGATTACAAATTTATTTGGAGTATCTTAATCACTCCTTTTTCTTTCTTTTTTACAACAGTTGTTAATAGAACATTAATTGAAATTGTGGAGAAGAATATGATCTCTATTGTGAATTAAACACTTACTTTTGTAATTTCCTCCAAAAAGATTTGCGTGAATTAGAGCAGATATTCAACAGCTATAGGATGTATTTTTGAGAACGTTGCCTGTTTAGATTTCATATATCGTATTAATCTTTCAAGCATTTGGATTCGGTAAGCATGCCCAATACATGCTGGATGACACGTAAGAGTGTATACTCTACGACTATCCTCCATATCCTTAATTTCCTGTATTGCATCATATTGCGATTTCCATATTTCAAAAACAGCTGCGGGTGGTTGTTGAAGTTGCTCAAAAAGAATCCAATCATCAAGATACCATTCGACAGGAAATTCTACTAAATTTCTAGGTGATTCAGGTACAGAGTAGATATAAGGTCTATCTTCATCCATTAAGGAAGAATCAAAAACATATCCCATTTCTGAGATTATTGTAAGAGTATACTTGGATAATTTCCAGTAAGGAGCTCTGAATCCTTTGATTTTTCCAGCTAAATTTTCAAGAATTTGATTAGTGTGTTCATGAACTATAGTTTCCTCATTAAACTCAAGTGTGTCCAATTCCTCATGTAAATATCCATGAGCAGCAATCTCATGGCCATCAGAAATAATGTTTTGAATAGTTTCAGGGTATTTTTCAGCAACCCAGCCACAAACAAAAAAAGTAGATCGAATATCATATTTTTTTAACAAATCTAAAATTCTTGGAACTCCTCTCTGGATTGCAAATTGTCCTTTTGAGACTTTGACAGGATCTTCTCCCTTTCTGATTTGAGCGCTTTCAGCATCTACATCAAATGTTAAACACACAGAAATTTCATTCATAACTTTATCATACGTTTTTGCACAAAAAAGTGTTGTCTACAGAGATTGATCTTACTAGGTTTGATTTTAGTTTGAATAGATTTCTTTATCTGTCCATCCTGTGGATCTTTTGAATAGCCAAGTTATTTGACCTAAATGTCTAAGTTCATGATAAATAAAGCCTAGAATAACTGTTTGACGAGGTTTTTTTCCTTTGAATGTCTCTATTATTTCTTCTTCTTCCTTAGATTGTAAATATGAAAGTCTCTGTTTGATAATGTCAGAAACAAGAAGAAAAGCATCTCTAAGATGATCAATACTAACATCATTACTTGATTCTTGACCTGGATTAAGAGCTATTGCTGGAGGTGTTAATTCTTCTCCACCTGGAAGATTACGCAGTAACCAA
>JAUWEG010000030.1 GCA_030608385.1 Candidatus Heimdallarchaeota archaeon | reverse complement strand
AAAATCAGAAAATTTCTGTGACATCTTCTTTTGGAATTAGTATTTCAAAACATGCCTTTTCTTGCCTATCAGATAATCTTATTTTCCATCCGTGAGCGTCTACTAGCTTCTTGACGATTGTCAGACCATGAATTGACTCTTTTTCTTTTGTTGTGAATGTTGATTCAAACGCTTCTTCCACAGTTTTAGCTTCTATTTGTAAACCATCATTTTCTATATATAATGCTATTTCATTATCTAACAATTTACTTGTCACAGATATTTGACTGGGTTTTCCATGAATTACCGCATTTTCGAATAGGTTTTTGAAAATCTGTGATAGTTTCTCTTTATCTGCTTTGACAGCTACAAGTGGATCATGATTGAGCTTAATGTTTTGTGGAATTGTTATTGCTCCTATAGTATCTACAAGTTTATTCAGATTTACTTTTTCAGATTTCTCTACAGTTTGTCCTGCATCTGCAAGTTCAATAGACCTGTTTAAGAGTTTTCGGAGGTACTCAGTTTGATTGTTTATCTTTTCTAGAACAAATTCTTTTTCTTTCTCATTTTCTTGGAGTAAATCTGAATATCCCTCAATTGATGAAAGACAGTTCCTTATGTCGTGGCCCATTAAGTGAACAAAATCACTAAGCTCTTTCTTCTGTCTAGTGAGAGTATCTACGATTTTTCTTCTTTCAGAAATATCCATAACTGAGGCCAGACTATTTGTTGAATTAGGCAAAGGGTTAACAGTGATTATTATATTTTTTAGCGTTCCTTCCTTTGTTATCATGCGTGTTTCATATTGATTTGGAACACTTTCAGGTTGTAGCATTCTCTTTCTGTTATACTCTAGCATTAGATTAAGCTCAGGTTGTGGAATAAAATCTATCCATTTTCGTCCTTCTAATTCTTTGCTTGAATAACCTGATAGATTTTCCATTCTTGAATTAACTAGAACAATATTTGCTTCCAAGTCATAAATGATATTAGCCATACCAGTGCTTTCAAACAAATTTTTATACAGAATTTCCGACCTCTTCAATTCTTCCTCAGCCAGTTTCATGTCGGTAACATCAAACAAAGATACTATGTAATCCTCTGAAAGTGGAATGGACGTTAGGTTAACTATAGCGTTTCTAACATCACCTTTTCGGTTAACAAATTTTGTATCATAAAATGCAGGTATTTTGCTAGGGTCTGTTTTTCTAGCCCTGCTAAATTCCAGCAAATTATCCATTTCAGTTTCGGGGGCAAACTCACTCCAAATCCTACCAATTAAATCATCCCTCATATATCCAGAAACTTCTTCAAGTTTAGAGTTAACTTGTTTTATGATTCTATTTGGACCAACAATCATATTGGCAGCTCCAGTAGCTTCAAAAATGGTTTTGTATAATTCAGCAGATTTCAATAATTCATTCTCTGCTTCTTTATTCTCTGAGATATCAATCAATGAAATTATAAATTTTTCAGTATTAGGAATTACACCAACATGAATCAAACAAGGAACTACATTCCCATTTTTATCTTTAAGATTAGCTTCATAACTAGCAGGAACACTAGTAGGGTCTATCATTCTTTTTTTGTTATATTCCATCAATCTCTCTAATTCTGATTCATCTACAAAGGTGCGCCAAGATAGTTTTCCTTCAACTTCCTCTTTAGAATAACCAGATATTTCTGCTAGACGATCATTCATTCTTTCTACTATGGAGTCTGCTCTAGCGATAGCATTAGCTGTACCTGTGGCTTCGAAAAGTGTTCTATAAAGAGCTTCAGATTCTTTGAGTTGTTCTTCCGCTAGCTTCATTTGTGAAATATCAATAAGAGTAACAATGAAATCCGTACTCCCTGGAATGGATTTTATGGTTAGATATACAATTATGCAAGTTCCATCTTTTAGAATTAAAGAAGTTTCAAAATGATCTGGAGCTAGAGTAGGGTCTTGGTAGTGTAATTCTTGAAGTTTTTCAAATTTTGTCGTTTCTTCGTCTGAAAGAAAATCTGACCATTTCATTTTATTTTCTATTTCAGTTTTCTTTAAACCAGTTAATTCTTCAAATCTCGAATTAACTAGACTTATAGTTTTATCACTTTTAGCAATCAAATTTGCCGTTCCTGTGCTTTCAAAAGTAATCTTGTAAAGTTTTTCAGATTCTTTATGTTTGTCTTGTATCAGTTTTCTTTCTGTTATATCATACAAGCTACCTTGAACAATAAATGGGTCTCCTTCCTTTGAAACTATGTTTTGGAGATGTTGTCTTATCCATCTGATTTCACCATTTTTGTTTTTTATCCTATACTCCATAACATTAGTAAATCCTGGAGTATTTTCTAAATCTTCATTAATTGCTAGTAATAGTTCCATATCTTCTTCTAGTACCAGCTTGTCCCAACTTAGTTCTCCTGAAACAAAATCCTCTTCAATATAACCAGTTATTTTTTCGACTGCTCCATGGAAAAAGAATGGTTTAAAACCAATTGAACCTTGAAAAGCTATCCCATCAAAGTTCTGAACAAAACCACGATATTTTTCTTCACTTTCTTTTAGGGCTTCTTCAGCTTTTTTCCTTTGAGATAAATCTCTTCCTATAGCCATCAATGCTATTGGTTTATTTGACTTATCAGTGATGATTGCAGCACTAAGTTCAATTGGAAAACTTTCACCATTCTTTTTAAGCATGGTATATTCAAAAGAACCTTTCAGACTTGAAAACATTTGTTTTCTCATTCTCTCCATAACTCTATCATGATCCTCTGGAGCAGTAAACTCCATCATCGAGCACCCAATCAATTCTTCAGGTTTATCTACTCCATGCATGACTGCAGCTTGTTGGTTAGCTAATGTAATGTTACCTTTTAAGTCTGCTAGAACGATAGAATCAGGGGATGTATCTACTAATTTTCGATACTTTTCTTCACTTTGTTGTAAAGCTGCTTCTATTTCCTTCCTTTGAGTAATATCATCTCCTACCCCCAATATTTTAATCACTTTATCATTTTCATCTTTTATGGTTGTATTACGCCAAGCAATTATTCTTTTATCTCCGTTTTTTGTTTCCATTTCAATCTCAAAATATGGCGTTGGTTTCTGCATACCTACAATAACTTGTTGAAAACTGAATCTTAATTCATCCACATATTCTGATGAATAAGCAGTTGTGAACCAGTTTTTACCAATTAAATCCTTCTCAGTATAACCTAATACGTAGGTTACTTCTTTGTTCATTAATTCAACAATCTCATTCTCATTTACGATTACAAACATGACATTTGCTTCATTCAGATAATGTTGAGTAAGATCCCTCTCTCTTCTGATAGTTCTTTCACTTTCTGTTAGAGCTTGTTCGGCTTTCTTATGTCTAAGAACTGTACGAATTTGATGTACAAGTTCAGTATATTGACTTTTTGCATCTAAACCTTTTCTGATGTAATAATCTGCTCCGAGGTTAAGAGCATCAATTACAACTTCTTCCCTTCCTCTACCTGTAAAGATAATAAAAGGTATTTGAAATTCTCTTTGTTTTATCTGCTTCAACAAATCTAGTCCATTCAGATCCTCCATCAGATAATCGCATACTATAATGTCAATATTATTATCTTTTATTCTCTCAAAAACCTCCATGGGATTCCTTAAAGACTCTACTTGTATCTCTCCTTCACTCAGTTTTTCAACAAATTCCTTTGTTAAGAAGAGAAAATCTTCTTCGTCATCAATATGCAATACTCTGATTACATCAGGTGAAAATTCATTTTTTTCAGCTTTATTAGATTTCACCATTCGAACAACCTCCTATTACGTATATTCATAGAGCTATAATTGTTTTTTCTTAAGGAAAAACAAAAATACTTCCAATTATTAATTTAAACACAGAAGATGATACTCATTGAGATATAATTTTACTGAATCTGTTGGAGAAAAAATAACTCTAACGGGGAAAATATCAAAAATCCCATGGCAGCATTTAATTCAATTTTTTAGTGATAGGGAACATATAAGTTATTTTGATTTAGAAAACGGAGAACAAATTGTAATTTATTCTCGAGAACCAATTACATACATAGGAAAAATGAAAATCAATGGAGAAGTAATTCTTACTAAAGGAAGCTCCAAGAGACCACAAAAAATTAAGGATGAAACATATCAAGAATATCAGCTTCTAGTAGATTCGTGGGAGTGCCTAAGTAATTAACATCTTTAGAGAGTGGAAAATAAATGATTGAAGATGATGATGTAGAAGCTTTACTTGAAAGTTTAAAGGACGAAGATCTTCATGTTCGAATTTTTACAATTAATTCCATTGTTGATAATCCTGGCAAAAAGCAAACAGTTTCTGTTCTTATAAAAATGCTCAAGGAAGATGTTGCACTAGTAAGGAGCCGCATAGCTTGGGCTCTAGGCAAAATAGCAGATGAGAGAACAATCAATCCTTTAATTCTTGCTTTAAATGATGAAGAACCAGAGGTAAGGAAAAATGCTACCAGATCATTAGGAGACATGATGGTCTTTGATGCCATTCCCTCCCTAGTAAATAAATTGGAAGATTCCAGTTGGGAAGTAAGAGCTGAGTCAATTGTAGTATTAGAACATCTGGGCTGGGTTCCTTCTAGTGATAAAGAAAAAACTTTATCTCTTATTGCCAAGGAAAAGTGGGAAAAACTGCTAGAACAAGAAAATCATGATGTACAGCTTCTAGAGTACTTCATTGATGATCCTGACAAGGATGTTAGGTCTAAAATTGCTTGGATTATAGGTGAAATTCGAAGTGATAGTTCTATTATACTTCTCTTTAACCTCTTGATAAATGACAATTTTCAAGATGTAAAAGAGCAAGCTGCTTCAGCTATTGGAAAGATTGGAGGTAACGAAGGATTATCACTTCTTAAACAAGCTTTAGAGAGTGAAAATTGGTTTATCAGAAAATGTGCTACATCTGCCTTAGGATATTCTAGAGATATACTTGTTGTAGATATTTTAGAGAATTTATTGGAAGATGATAATAGATTCATTAGTGAGAGTGCTAAGGAATCTCTAGAAAGAATAAAATCCAAACATAATATCAAATCTTGATAGAGATATATTTAAAATTGAATACATTATCTCTAGAATAGTCAGATATGAGTAAAAATATCTAAAACCTAATGGAGGAATATTCTATGGATAATTTAAGAAAAAAACTGCGCATTTCTAAAGAGAATCTAGATGTAATTCAAAAATTCTTAATTGATGAAAACAACCCCTTTGTTAATGACCTTCTCCAGTTAATAGATAAATATGGAGGAGTTGATGAAATTAACAAAAAATTCAAAGAAGCAAGAAAAATTGAAACCATCTATAAAAAGCTCGAAACAGTTAATCCCGATTATATAGACGAACTTGAGTGGTTAATAAAACAGAGAGAAAATGAAGCATTTATTAGCGTTGATAACTACAGAAGAAAGATTTTAGGAAATGCAGTTGACGGAATCAAATTTGACGATTCATTTGCTGTAACTCTGGAATTTTCAGCATGCCAATACTTTCCGTATCTAATTAAAGTTGCAAAAAAGGCTATTTCAAATCAAGACCTTATGCCAGGAAGAATAATCCGTGTCAGATATATGAAAGAACAAGAAAAAGATGGGGATCTTCTGGCAATGCAAGCAGCTGTTGACATAATAGGGGCTTCTATTGTAGAAACTTTAGATACTAAAGGAACAGCTCCTGGTCCTGATGGATTCCCAGTCAATGTTCATCTAGGTGGTCCTGATACAATTACTGGATACTTTGGAGGAGTTGGTCAACCTAATGAATTTGCGCTGAAATGGGTAGATGAACTTCTCTATTACTATACAAATTATGGAGTAAAACAGGTTTTGAATATCAATCCTGGAACTGTTATCTTAGGATATATGCTCTACAAACTTGGAGTAAACAATGAGTTCAAGATTTCAGTGTACATGGGTAATGATAATCCTTATTCTGTTCTTTGGACTTTGATGACTGCTAAACTCTTTGCTCGAGAAGATGGTACCTCACCATTGATTGGTTTCAATCTTTCGAATGCTGTTAACAACTGGACAATTGAAATGAGTTCTCAAATCAGAAATAATTTTGGTTTTGAAAACGTTGTTAGACTAGAACATCACATAATTGAAACTTGGAAATCAATTGTAAGACAACCATATGATAGAACTCAAGAATTGCTTGAAATTGCTCCCAAAGTCAGGAATATCAGTGCTAAACATGAAGGTGGACCTGTGGAAATTGACCCAACAAGAGAGCATCCTTCTGATATACTAGATTATTTCCTTACTAAAGAACAAATAGATGAACAAAGTTTATGGCCCCATCTTGAACAAAATCATTTGGATCGACATACATCTGTGAACAATACGGCTAAAGCTCTTACAGAAAAAGGTTTGAGTTTTATTGCCGCTAGAAAACTCCATTATAGGTAAGCTTTGAGTGATAGTAATGAAAAAAATGGCAAACGGAATGTACCGAATTCAAGGAGAAGGAGCTTTTGAATATCTTGCAAAAGCTCAAGCTCAGGAAAGAGAAGGAAAAAAAGTGCTTCATTTCGAAATAGGACAACCCGATTTTCCCACTCCTCAGAATATTAAGGATGCAGCTTATGAATCAATTGAGAACAATTTCACTGGCTATGTATCAGCTACTGGAATTTTAGAACTAAAGCAAGCAATCCAAGATGAAATTGAGCAAACTAGAAGATTTAGGCCTTCAATAGAGCAAATTTTGATTTTACCTGGTGCTAAGCCAGGAATTTTCTTTACAATGCTCGGTTTAGTTAATCCTGGTGATGAGGTAATATATCCAGATCCAGGCTTTCCTACATATGGCTCCGTTGCTAAGTATCTTAATGCTGGAGATATCCCAATTCAACTGAAAGAAGAAAACGAATTTCGTTTAAATCCCAATGATATTGAGGAAAGAATCACTGATAAAACAAAGCTAATCATCCTGAATAGCCCACAGAATCCAACAGGTTCTGTGATGACGAAAGAAGAAATAGACAGAGTTGCAGAAATAGCAGACAAAAACAATATTTTCCTCTTATCAGATGAGATTTACTCCAAAATGCTTTATGAAGCTTCTTTCCATTCACCAGCGGTTCATGATGAATCAAAAGAAAGAACGATAATTCTAGATGGGTTCTCAAAATCATATGCTATGACTGGATGGAGATTAGGTTATGTAGTAGGTCCTGAAGAAGTAATAGAAAGAATGGGTACACTAATGATTAATGCATTATCTTGTACAACATCATTCGTTCAGAAAGCTGGTATAACGGCTCTAAAAGGAACTCAAGAACCTTTGATGAAAATGATGAAAGCGTTTCTTGAAAGAAGAAATGCTATAGTTGAAGGATTAAATAGCATACAAAATTTCACATGCTTACATCCACAAGGTGCTTTCTATGCTTTTCCAAATATTAAAGATACAGGTATGAATTCTCGAGAGATAGCAGATCATATTTTGTATAAAGCTGGTGTGTGTTGTTTACCCGGATCAGCTTTTGGAGAAGGTGGAGAAGGCTATCTTAGATTTAGTTATGCTACATCCATAGAAACAATCCAAAAAGCTGTTCAACAAATCAAGGATTCTTTCTAGTAAAAATGTTACAAATTTAGTAATTTGGCAATATTCTCTCCTAAAATCTTATTTTTCTGTTTTTCTGTTAAATCCATTTTTCTGATCTTCTCTATATTTAGTTCAAGATTCCTATATCCTAGCGGTGAATCTGAACCTAGTAAAACTTTATCTTCACCAAACTTTTCCATAGCAAAAAGTATTCTCTTCTCAGAAATGATAAAATACGTTGAAATATCAAAATAGATGTTTCTTAGTCTCTCTCCTTTCTTGGCGATAGTTTCTAGCCCCATAGAATGAGCTATGATATAGTTAGCTTTTGGAAATTCTTGAGCTAGTTTTACTAATTTTCTTGCTTCTTTGAAGTTATAAAGATGGATAAAAATTGGCATGTTTTTTTCTGCTGCGAATTGAGAAATGATTTTCATCCCCTCATCTTCATTTGAGAATTTGTTTAAACATTGATGAAGCTTAATTCCAGCAAAAGACATTTTCTCAAAGTTCTCCTCTAAAGTAGAGATTAACTCAGGATCATTAGGATTGGTCCAGAAATATTGCATCAATCTGTCAGGATAATCTTTCACAAGTGAAAAAACATATTCATTGTCTATATTGCTCATTTTTTTATGAAAAAGACGTAAGAAGAATACGTTTCCTAAGATGTGAAAATAGTAGTTATATGAAGATTTTCTATAAGCTATTTTAGGAATTTTGAATTCATAATCTGGATCAGTACCACCTGGACATAAAACCACTTTATCGACTCCTAAATTATCCATAAGTGGAATTAGTTTCTCTGAATAAGCAAATTCTCCAAAAGCATGAGCATGACCATCTATTATCATTCTTACGACTTCCGAAATTATCGTTTTTCAGCGACATTAACCATTCTGGCTATTAATTTGAAGAAGTATTTTAATTTGTCAATAGAGGTTAACTTTGCAGATAGGGTGTTTTTATTTGCAGATATTAGTACAACATCCTTCACAAGTTGGAAGAAGTATTCACTAACATATGAATCATTTAAAATCTTCATAGCAAGTTTATCATTGTTAGTTCTTACGTTAACAAAGTCGATGATACTCATTCCAGTAACTGATTCGAATTCTCTGTTTCTTGTATCTTCCTTAACTGTAACATGTAGAAATAGTGGGAACTCATGTATTAATTCAGCATCTATATGAACATCTTTGTCGCTTTCTTCCACTAATGTAATTCTTTGAGTTACATCATCTTCATGTTCAATAGGTAAATCAAATGAGTATTTTGTTAAGTAACCTGAAGATTTCTTAATATTATATGCGCCTACTTCAATTAGTTTTTGCATTATTGCTGTATCTCGATCACTTGGAGAATCATCCTTTTCTTCTCCATATTTCTCTCTATAATACTGCTCAGCTGATGTGATGTTTCTCTTACGTTGTTTTTTTGATCTGAAGAATCGTGGCATGGAATTCAAATTCTATTTAGTTAATTGTTCTTTTATATCTTTTGTACTGTCAAAGAGACTCCGTGACAACAAATTTATAAGCAATTCCACTTAAAGTAGGCGTGAAAGATTATTGAGGGCTCAAAATGGAATTTAATATAGCTTTTATTGGATTTGGAGTTGTTGGTCAAGGATTAGCAGAAATCTTGATCGAACAAGAAGAATATCTAAAGAAGAATTATGATTTCCACTTCAAAGTGGTTGCAATATCTGATACAATGAAAGGTTCTTGGTATAAACGAACTGGTTTGGATTTACAAAAACTACTCAAGTTAGTAAATGAAAATGGCAACTTAAAGGGCTATGGAGATGGAATTGAAGGTTGGGATTCGATTAAGACAATTGAGGAAACCAATGCTAATCTTATACTTGAAGTTGCTTGGACTGATCTCAAGACTGGAGAACCTGCAATTACTCATGTTAAAACTGCTTTGAAAAATAAAAAGCATGTAGTTTTAACAAATAAAGGACCTATTGCTCTAGCTGTCAGAGAACTATTAGATTTAGCTAAAGCGAATGGTGTCGAAATGAGGTACGAAGGAACAGTTCTTAGTGGAACTCCTGCGTTGAATCTGGGATTAAACAATCTAGCTGGGGCAGGAATAACCAAAGCAATGGGCATAGTAAACGGTACAACTAACTACATCTTGACAGAAATGGAGAAAGGTCTTAGTTATGAAAATGCTCTGAAGCAAGCTCAAGAACTTGGATATGCAGAAGCAGATCCAACTGCCGATGTTGAAGGTTTTGATGCATTAGGAAAAATCGTTATTTTAGCAAATACTGTCATGGGGGCCAATTTAAGCAAAGATGAACCACCATGTGAAGGTATAACAAAAATAACAGCTACGGATATAAGTAAAGCTAAGGAAGAAGGATATAGATGGAAATTGATTGCTGGTGCAGAGATTAAGGATGATGGTTCTGTTGAAGCATATGTCAGACCTGAAAAATTACCTTTAACTCACCCATTAGCTAATATTATGGGACCAACTAATGCTTTGACTTATTCTACCAAATATGTTGATGACGTAACTATCGTTGGTCCTGGTGCTGGAAAAACTCCTACAGGTTTCGCTTTACTCACTGACATTCTTGATATTAACAGACTTCTTTCTAAGAGTTGATTTTAATGGGTTACATGCACAAGTATCTAGATGTTGACTTAACATCTGGAAAAATTCAAGAGAAAAAACTAGACTCTAAATTAGCAGAAAAATTCATTGGAGGTAAAGGTTTAGGAGCTAAAATTCTCTACGATGAATTAAAAGCTGGAGTTGATCCCTTAAGTCCAGAAAATATCATTCTCTTTATGACTGGACCACTAACAGGTACTTCTGTTGTAACTTCTGGTCGATGGTGTATAGTCACTAAATCTCCCCACACCGGAATTTTTCTTGATAGCCAAATTGGTGGAAACTTTGGTCATCGTTTGAAAAAAGCTGGATATGATTTCATCCTAGTTAGAGGAAAAGCGGCAAACCTATGTTATTTGTTAGTTACTTCAGAAGGACCTACAATCATCTCAGCAAAAGAAGTATGGGGAAGAGGAACTTTTGCAACTGAAGAAATTCTTCAAGGAAAACATCCAAAATCTGAAGTGGCATCAATTGGTATAGCAGGAGAAAAATTAGTTACTTATGCTAATGTGATGACAGGCAGATCTCATATGGCTGGGAGAGGTGGTTCAGGGGCTGTTATGGGCTCAAAAAATCTAAAAGCAGTCGTAGTGAGTGGTGATGAAAAAATTGATGCTGCTCATAAAAATTTTAGAGAACTCACAAGAACTTTTCGCACTAAAGTACAAAATGATGATGGAGTAAAGAACAGGAATAGAATTGGTACAATGATGTGGGTAAATATGTCCAACCAAGGGGGATTCTTGCCCACAAAAAATTATCAGAGTGGAGTCTTTAAAGAAGCTGATTCAATCTCAGGAGAAACAATGTTAGAGAAGTATACCTATGCTAACAGAGCTTGTTATGGATGTTTGATTGCTTGTGGAAAAGCTAACAAATTTGAAACAGGTAAATATGCTGGTTTAGATGTTGATGGACCAGAATATGAAACAACAGCTTTACTTGGATCTAACTGTGGAATCAAAGATCTTGCAGCTGTAGCAAAAGCGAGTGAAATGTGCGATGATTTAGGAATTGATACAATCACAGCAGGTGCGACTATCAGTTTTGCAATGGAATGTGTGGAAAAAGGATATTTACAACAATCAGATGTTGATAATCTAATTTTCGGAAACGATGATGCAGTACTTGAGATGATAAAACTTATTTCACATAGAGAAAAAATAGGTGATATGTTTGCTCAAGGATCAAAAGCTGCTGCTATGAAAATAGGTCATGATTCAATGGATTTTGCTATTCAAGTAAAAGGAAATGAATTAGCAGGTGTTGAGCCAAGAGGGTCTTGGGGGATGGCATTGGCCTATTCTACTTCAGATAGAGGTGCTTGTCACCAAAGAACATGGACTCCGAGTGCTGAATTACGTGGTGATTTACCAAGATTCTCATTTGAAGGTGTTCCCAAGTTTGTCAAGGAATCTCAAGATGAACGAGCTGCTTGTTTTTCCTTAGTAGTTTGTGATTTCTTACCTTTTGATGTCCCTGAAATGGTTGAAATGTTGAATTCTGCTACAGGATTTTCTTATACACCTGAAAGTTATCTAGCAGCAGGAGAAAGGATATGGAATCTGACAAGGATGTTTAATGTACGTGAGGGTATAACTGCTGCTGATGATGTTCTTCCAAAACGTTTCTACAAGGATAAGATGCCTGAAGGGGATGCAAAAGGGCTAGTGGTAGATAAGGATCAATTTGAGATAGCTAAGCTTGAGTATTATAAGTTAAGAGAATGGAATGATGAAGGAATCCCAGTAAATGCAAAATTAAAGAAGTTGGGATTGTAATCTTCTTTTTTATTGAAAATCGATGTTTTAAAGATTAGTTTAGCCTTTGTAAACACATATTAAAGATTAATATACAACTAGACATTCTAAGGAATTCTTTAGAAATAAGGAAGAATATTTATAACTACCAATTAAGAGTTCAAAAACTATAAACTATGCTGAGTCTTCCCATGACAAATCAAATATCCAATCCTGATGCTAGAAGACAAAGAATTACAGCTTTATCAATTATTTCTCTATCATCATTTATCAGTGCTTTTAGTGGCTCTGCTTTTTCAGTAGCAGCACCTGTAATGACTAACCCTCTCAGTCCTCAACATGTTCCAGGTCTTGATGAAGCAGGCATGGGGTGGATTATCACAATATACATTTTAGCTACCGCTATGCTTCAGATTCCTTTTGGTAAAATTTCTGATAATTATGGGAGGAAAAAAATCTATATTATCGGAACAATAATTTTTACTTCAGCAGCTTTAGTCTTAGGGTTTATGAACAGTGAAACAACGCTAGTAATTTTTCGGTTCATTCAAGGAGCTGGTTCAGCTTTAGTATTTGCCACTGGAACAGCCATACTGACATCTATTTACCCAAAGGAAGAAAGAGGAAAAGCATTTGGAATTAGCATAGGTTCAGTTTATCTAGGTTTAACAGTCGGTCCTTCACTAGGAGGAGTTATTGTTGAACACTTAGGGTGGAGAAGTGTTTTCTTTAGTGTTGTACCATTTGGGATCATCATCGCTTTCCTTATGACATTTGTTTTGAAAGGAGAATGGAAAAATGAAGAAAAGGAGAAGATAGATTTTGTAGGAGCTGTTATCTTCATTATAACCTTGTTTCTTCTATTATACGGTTTCAGATCTATTAATACAAGTTATGGATTTTATTTGATTGGTGCTTCAGTTTTAACTCTGATTTCTTTCATATACTGGGAGAGAAAAGTAGAAGTACCTATATTGGAGCTAAAATTGTTCAAGAAGAATAGGTTTTTTACGTTTGCTAATTTAACAGCTTTTCTTTTTTACACGGCTACATCCTCAACATCACTTTTACTGAATTATTATCTACAAGATGTGCTCTATCTATCAGTATCCTTGGCAGGTGTGATACTTCTAGCTAGACCAATTGCACAAGCTATTTTGTCACCAATAGGTGGAAGACTTTCTGACAGAATAGAACATAGAACTATAACAACAATAGGTGTAGCAACAGGTTTGGTCGGACTAGTTATGCTTGCTTTTGTTAATCAGAAAACACACATAGTTTTAGTAATTTTTGGCTTGCTTTTTGGTGGAATAGGGTTTGGCTTATTCTCATCACCTAATGCGAATTCTATTATGAGTTCTGTTCCAAAGAAAATGTATGGTGTTACTTCAGCTTTAATAGGGACAATGCGAACAATTGGACAATCTATTAGTTTAGGTTTTGCAACTTTACTGTTTTCAGTATTTCTTGGTCCTAATATTTCATCCTCTGCTTTTCAATTTAAAACAGAATTACTACTACCTGTAATTCCATCGAACTTATCAATCTCACAACATAGTCCTCTTCTAATGATGAGTATCAAAATAGCATTCTTCGTAGCTGTTGGATTAGGTATTTTAGCTGTTATTTCCTCTTACTCAAGAGGAAAAATTAACTTTAGAAACAACAATTCATTAAATCAAAAAAATTAAATTACCAATAACTAAATTGGTGGTCCTCTTCTAATCTTCTTTTCACTTTGTTTGATAACCCGATTTTCATGTTTACCTAGAACAACCTTCTCAGATATATCTAAGGCTCAAAATGAAATTTAGTTGAAAAACTTTCTTCAAAAGGTAGTCTGTAAAATCTCCCTTATTTCTTCATCCCTCTCGGTTTTGAACAATTTTTCTAGAGAATATTTGACATCCTCATTTTCAAGCATTACAAGTTTTTTTACAATTTCTTTGCGAATATCTCGATTAGCTTCTTTCAACACATAACGAGACAATTCATAAGCTATATTCTCTTCGTTTGCTTTTTGAAGAAGATAGAAAAGTAGAAGTTTTCTAGTTTCATTATCTGGTTTTGATTTAAACAAAAGCAGAAAAGTATCTTGTATTTTATTATCATTAATTCTATCACTTAAAACCCGAATCAGCCAAAGTTTAACTCGTTTTGATTTCTCAAAATATTTAATTTTATTAATAAAAACTTCTTGAATTTCAGTGTCATCGATAATGGGTCTTAATCCCCATACAGCCCATATTCTTACTTTTGGAGAACTATCGTCTAATTTCCTAATTAATAATCTCTTAACTTCAGATTTATCATTAAGATCGGCTAACATGGAAACAGCTTTTACTCTACAGAGAGAATAAGAATCTTTGAATGCTATTTCTTTGAGAAGTTCCTCCAAATCACTGTTTGGAAGGAGTTCAGTAATCTTATCAAATATCAGGACTCTATCTTTGTTCTTTCTTGTTTTATCATACTCATTAAGAATCTCTTGAATTTCCTCTGATGATGTTACTATTATTTTTTCAGCTTGAATGTCTTCAATCTTAGAATCTAGAACTTCCTCTGATTCATAAGTATCGATAATATTTGTGTCCTTGATTTTTAGGTATTTTTTCTTATACTCACTTGATTTGACAAACTCTTGAGAATCTTCTTCTAATTCTTCTAAAAAAATCTCCACTTCATCTTCCTCTGAATTTAGAGTATGGTAAGTCAATTTCTCTCACGTTCTTTATAACTTGGTGATTAAAAAAGCTATCATTTCATTGCGAAGAGCTTAAAAAAGAGAGATAAAATAGCTGTTCATGAGCAAAATAAAAATTGTAAAAGAAGAAACAGGTCCAATAAAGACTAACTGTTACCTTCTCTATGATGAAGTTAAGAAAGAAGCAGCTCTATTTGATGTAGGTGGGGAGATAAACCAAATTCTATCAATTATTGAAAGAGAACAATTGGTTATCAAGTATTTATTCTGTACTCATCTACATTTTGATCATGTGCTAGGTTTGGAGGACTTAAGAGAGTTATTTCCTGAAGCTAAATTAGCATATAATGAAAGAGAAGAAGAAGTTCTCAAAAGTTTAGGTCCTTTTGCTAGAATGTTTGGTTTCAAATCAAAATCAATAGGAAAATGTGATATTTTTGTTAAAGATGAAGATACATTCAAAGTTGGGGATATAGAGATTAAAGCAATTTTATCTCCTGGGCATACTCCAGGAAGTATATGTTACTATTTCGATGAACACTTGATTTCAGGTGATGTACTATTTAACAAGGGAATTGGAAGAACTGATTTATCTGGTGGAGATTATGATACATTGTTTCAATCAGTTATGAGTTTATATGACCTCCCTGATGAAACGAAAGTTTATCCAGGTCATGGGCCAACCACTTATATTGGCAATGAAAAATTAGAAAATCCTTTCATTTCAATAGATGATATGTGATGCAAATTATTCATTCAGTATTTTTTCTAGAAAATTCTGAACATCTTTAAAATTAGAAAATTCCACTAATCTTGGATCTTTCTGGAGTTTTTTGGCTAAGTCTTCATTTCTTTTAGCAATAATATAATCGGCTAACTTCTCAGATGGAAGGATGTCAGAAAGTCCATCACCTATGTAAACCACTTTATCATGTTCTTCTTTGATTTTCAACACTTGCGAATATTTACAATTTGCACAATCATGTTCACAATTATCAGTTAGAAATTTTAGATGAATTTTATTATCAACTAATTCCATATCATTAGCTTTTATTTCCAGCTTTCCACTGTCAATTCCATGATTCTCAAGAATTCTGGTAATATAGGTATGAAAACCATCTGAGAGAATGATAAAAAAGATTCCATTTTCTTTAATCCAGTTGTAAAAATCTAAAAATGTGGGATCTATCTTTATTCTATCAACGATTTCGTATATTTCATCCATCGTTGTATGCTCAATCATACCCCATTGCTTGATTAAGGCTGCTCTGGTACCAATTTCACCATTTATTACTAATTTGTCATAATATTGCCAGTCTTTAGTTGTTAAAGAAGTTAACATTTCTTTTCCTGTATCGGTCAAAGTTATAGTTCCGTCAAAATCACAGCAAATAGCAATGTTCATTGCAATAGTCTTCAATTAGGATAAGAAAAGCTTTCCTATATACCTTCAAAATATGCCATTTGGTTACTTATTTATATGTTAAAGTTATGTAATGCCATTAGGGTGCAATTTATCGAAACCTTAGATTCATTGATTGAAACTTCTATAAAACAAGGAACATCCTATACAGATGTACGTCATGGTAGAGTAGTTACCAAGAATATTATTGCTCAAAATGGTAAAATTGTAGATGAAAGAAATTGTATTAATTCTGGGTATGGGATTCGAATGCTCTCAGAAGGTATTGTGACTTTTACTTCAACTCCAAGAATTAGATTTGCAGAGAAAGAGATAAAGAAAGCAATTAGTGTTTCTAAGTTGCTAACAAATTGGAAAAAAGGAATATCTGAACTAGCAGATGCCCCAGTAGCTGATTCATCAGCTGTTAAGAAACCTAAAATTAATTGGGTAGATTTAGGAAATGAGGAATTTGAGGAGAAAATTAAAGATTTAGATTCTTTTATCAATGAGTTTTTGAGGGTGGATTGCAGTATAGAGACTGATATTCAGTTAATTAATTGGTCAGAAAAATTTAGAAATTCTGAGGGTACAAGAGTTTATCAAGAATATCCTTATGTGATCCTTACTTTAACAGGTAGATTATCTAGAAATGGAAACCAACTAAAATACTACAAATCCTATGGTGGAATGGGAGGATTAGAAATTCTTCCTTTCGATAAAATGGAAGAAACACTAGGTTTTATTGAAACAATTAATAATATACAAAAGGCTAAAAACGTCGAACAAGGGTTGCACAATTCTGTTCTAAGTGAGGATATGGCATGGACATTGAACCACGAAGTTTTTGGACACTCATTAGAAGCTGATAACGTTCTTTCAGGCCGTTCTTTTAGTAGTGGTCTTCTAGGAATGAAAGTAGCTCCATCTGTTGTAAGCGTTATAGATGATCCATATATAGAATCTTTAGGTTATTACGAATTTGATTCTGAAGGTGTTAAAGGAAGAGGAAATTTGTTAGTTGATGAAGGGATTTTAACTGACTTCTTACATAGCAGATTATCAGCCGCAGCTATGGGGACTGAATCTTCTTCTAATTACAGAGCTAGTGATTTCGAATTTTTACCACAGGTAAGAATGAGTAATTTCTTCTTTGAGCCAAAAGATTATTCTGAAGAAGAGCTCTTTGAGCACGTGAAAAATGGTTTGTATATTGGTGATGGACTTGGGGGTTCTTCAGAACCTCAAACAGGTGAATACAATCTTGATGCTCAATTTGGTAGAGAAATAAAAAATGGGGAATTAGGTGAATATATACTTCAATTCCAAATCAGTGGCACTATGATGGATACTCTTTCCAAGATTGAACTAATAGGAGACAAGATTATTGCTCAACCAGGCAGTTGTGTTAAGAATAACCAACGTGTGTTTGTTGGTTCTATTGGACCGAAAATTACTATATCTGAGGTGAGGGTTAGCTAATGTATACTGATGAAGAATTAAAAGATTTAAGCATCAGAGTACTGCATAAACTTGATCAAAAATTTGGGTTTAAAGAAGCAGAAGTATATCTACAATCACTTTCACATATGATGGGTGGAACAGAATATAGAACTCCAAAAGTTTTTCAATCCATAAATAGAGAAGGTTGTGCCATTAGATTCTTTAAAGATGATAGGCTCTACTTTGCATGTTTTCCTCTCAAATCTGTTTTATCTGATATAGATAAAATAAATACAATTGTATCTTTTCCAATTGATTCTCCTAAATTTGAGTTTCCTGAAATTAAGATATCTCAGGATGCGATTGACAATATTTATGACAAAAGAATAGCAGCTATGAATGAAGAAGAAATATATTCATTGTCATATTCCTTGAATGATTTAGAAGACAAAATGAAGGATATTATTCTAGATGGATCTATTCGATTCTCCTTAGAAAGAAAGATAATTGCTAATTCTACACAATCAATAGCTTTTGAAAAAAGTACTTGGAATGATATCAATCTTCGAGCTCTCTATAGGGGATTTGACCTGATTTCAAGTTCAGAAAAACATCTAACTAGTCGTCAAATACTTAGTTCAGTATCTAGCATCGTTGAAGATTTAGTACAGGAAGCTATCCAAAGGTCTACCATGGATGAAAACACAATAAACACTGATGTTCCAGTGATTTTCTCACCAATGGCTCTATCGCAGATCTTTTCATTTACAATTATACCTCATCTGAAATTGGGTCATGCAGGAAAATTAGCTGAGCAAGATTTTTCATCAGATTTTAATTTGATTGATGATGGAACTGTTCCAGGGCTCCCCAACTCTACAGCATTTGATGATGAAGGAATAAGTCAATCAAAAACTATAATCATCAGAAACGGTTCTTTCCAAGCAGCATTAAATAACTGTCAAAATGAGGGTGAACCAGTTGAAAGAACTGGAAATTCCTTCAGAGTAAAAATGTTTGAAGCTTTCCCAAGAAATTTTCAAGCTTATCCCGAAATCTATCCATCCAATTTAATAATTGGTGAAGGAGGAACATCTTTAGAAGAAATGTACGATGATACAAAAGAGTGTATCTTAATTAATTCCACACAAGGTTACATGACTGCTGATTATCATTCTGGTACATTTAAAGTATCCGCAAATGATGCTTATAGAATCGAAAATGGTTCAGTTAGTGGAGCTTTACCTACTTTTGATGTAATTGGAAATATGTTTGAAGTTTTATCTGAAGATCCGCTTTTTCTAAAAGATCGAAAGGTTGTTAGGCCAATTAATACTCCATATAGTGTTCTAGCACCATATCTTTCTACAAAAAGGGTTGAATTATTTCCTTGATTAGCTTTTCTAAAAAATTAGATAAAATCAAGTTCGAAAAAGTTTAAAAATGCGGATGATTTCCGAAACCTAATAAGAACAGCCTAGCTATTCGGTGAATTCATTGATGAAAAAACGTACTTTCATACCTTTGGTACTTCTAGCTCTTGTATTTAGTATGAGTCTAACCACTATTACTAAAAGTGAACAGAATGATCCTCAAAACTCTCTCCCCACATTAGATGCCGCTATTAAGCCCATTTTTAGAGGAACAGATGGCAATGCTACTTTATTAGAATCACAAAGTATCATATTGCGTCGTGGAGCAATTTATACAACAGAACTCTATAGAAATGTAACAATTTGGTATTCCTTTGCAGGTGGAGATAATTTATCAGCTCCAATTTTATTTGGTGATGATGGTGTAGGGAATCTTTCTTGGACTATTGGGATCTTGATGAACTATGATTATGAAAGAACTGAATTAGAATCAGATGGTTCTGCTTATTATAATCATACATTTTTCATAGTTTCTAATTTCATATCATTTATTGTCAGATATGGTGTATATGAAAATGATTTTCGCATTCCACATTTAATAACAATTGCACCTAGGGTAATATCTACTCTTATCCCAGATTTTTATACACAACTCAATGATATTAAGTATAATTTGACAATATATGAGTACAATATTACAGGATATGGGTTGAGTTACCGTGAAGTAACTCCTGAACATGATACTGATTTCCTAAATGTTTCAGTTTCTCTTGTTGATTCAGGTATAACATTTTTAAATGTTAGTTTATCCTTTAATCACTCGTTTGAAGTAGGGACCGAAGTAGAAGTAAGAGGTTTCATACTACAAAATGATAATATGACACTTCAAAGTAGAATTCTACATGAGAATAGAGCCCATGTAATAACAATAGTTGACACTACTCCCGAAATAGAATTAACAGGAGAAAGATATTCTAATTCTCTAAATTATAGCTTAATGTATGTAGCTTCAGCACCTCATTCAAATATAACACTTGTAGAAATTGATTGGGATGATTTGTCAGGAATACAATCAATTGTAAATATATCGTATGATACTATATATCATCTTTATTCAAGCGTAGGTGAGTATAATATCACAGTTACAGCATATTCAGAAACTCTTTCAGTAACAGATTACGTAATAACTATAATTGAACAAATAGCTCCAACAGGAATAGTAAAAGTACTAGTTGAAGGAAATTTTGTTGAACCTTCAGCTGGGGAAAGTATTCCTATTGAAGTTGAAATTAAGAGCGCAACATTTCAAGTCTCAGCTAATGATACTGGAGGTAGTGGAGTATGGAAAATATCTTTAGAAACAGATGAAGGTAATCTAGTAACTGTTGAAGGAGATTCGGGTGAAATTACTTTGCTATTCTTAGAATATGGAGAACATGACATCTTAATGACTGTTTATGATAAATCTGGTAACCTTTATATATTTACTTTCTCTGTAGACTTGATTCCTGTCGAAACTCGTGGTGATATCCCTGTACCTTTCCCATTTGGTTTGACTACTTTAGCTGGTTTAATCGCATTAGTTGCAATCTACTCAAAAAAGAAGAAATAGAAAACTTTTCTTCTTAAATTTTTCATTTTCTTTTCTTTAATCTGAATATCTCAGCTTAATCTATCAAAAGAATATATAAAATAGGATGAGAAAAAAATACGAAAAGGAAGATCATTCTTTCCATGCAGTTGCAGATATTTCCACATCTACATCCTTTGGTAACCTTTTCGCTTCAATAGCTACTCTAGCAGGAGGACTCTCTCCAAAATATTGAGCAAAAATTTCATTCATATTTGAGAATTGTTCCATATCTTTCAGATATACTCTACATCTTACAACATCTTGTAGTGTGTAACCTGCTTCTTCTACAATTGCTTTGATGTTTTCACATACTTGTTTTGTAGCTACTTTTACATCACCATAGTAAATCTCTCCAGTTGCTGGATTTGCTGGGATTTGCCCTGCTACATAAAGGATATTTCCAGCCTTGATTGCTTGGGAATAAGGTCCTACAGGTGCAGGAGCTTTATCTGTTAAAATAATTTTTTTGGGGGACATAACCTATATTTGTGATATATAAAAATAAAGTTTCTTCTCTAACTATTATTTTTCCCATAATTCAAGAATCTTAAAAATCAAACCAACACCAAAATTTAATGCTGTTCTATTGAGTAATGAATATCTGAATTCTACTATGTCAACGTATTTAGTTTTAGGTAAAATAATTTCTAGCATTTCTACAACCATCTGAGGAGTCAATCCAAAAGGTTCCATTGTAGCAAGAGTGGGGACATATGCTTGATCAAATGCATCTGCATCGATACTCACATAGATTCTGTCAAAATTGGAAACAAATTCAGAGATAACCTTTAGCGAATCATCCTTATTTGAAAATATCTTCTGAGTTGGTAAATGAATTACTTCTGTCTCATCTTGAATCTTCAAATATTCTGTAGTGGTTTGAGTATAAGCATGACCACCTATAAACAACATCTGATTTTTTTCCAGTTCCAGTTTGTCTTTCAGATTAGCGAAAACAGTACCATGAGATTGAAAGATTCCAGGTGGATATTCATCTGCTAGATCTGAATGTGCATCGAACCAAATAATAGCCGTTTTTTCATCCCATGGTGCAGAAGAAAGTGTATCGAAAGTTATACTATGGTCTCCTCCTAAAACTAAAATTCTAGAATTCAAATCTAAAGCCTTGCCCCACAATTTTTGGATTTTCTTCTTTTCCTTAACTGGATGAAAATTTCCGATATCATAGTAATTCGTTTTGTTCTGATAAATGTTAAAAGTAGTTGAAACTGCACTAAACTCAAGAGATTTCTTTCTAAGGGCATTGGGAGCTTTTCTAGACCCTTTCTTATTATCTTTTATTCTTTCGAATGGAATACCGAAAAGAAAGAGTGCATTTTTTTCTTTAAGTTTATCTAATGATTCAAAAGATTGATCAAAGAAACCTAGAAATGTGTTTTTCATTTTCTTGACTTATATTATTTCAATAGAATAAAATTATTTTGATATCATTGTTCCTTTAAGTAATAATCAGGAGAAGTTACAAATCTATTCTCATCGTCAGTATCTCCTACTTCAAAATCAGTGTAAATTTCTTCCATAATCTCCTTATCACTTATATCCGCTAATATTTTGCGCTTATCAACTGAAATGATTCTGCTTAATTCTATGGTTTTTGGATTGAATTTTTCCATTGTTTCTTTCATTTGAGTGAGATTTCCGATTTTACCTATGAGATTCATGAAGGTCATTACAATATCAGGTCTGAGTGCAACTTGTGGAGCTATACTCAATTGTTTGCCTATAGAAATAGCTAAATTATCAATGAAATTTTGATCTTTTTCAAACAATGAAGCTGGACGATCACTGATGAAAGATGCAATTAATAATAAATCAATTGATGTCCATAAATAGAGGAAGGGTTTTTCCATTAGCTGTAAATTATATACAATACCAATTTCTGTGCCTTTGACGTTTTCAACTACTTTACCTTC
>JAUWEG010000041.1 GCA_030608385.1 Candidatus Heimdallarchaeota archaeon | reverse complement strand
TCACATGTTCTTTCTCTTCAAGTCTGAAGAAAATGTTCCCTACCCACTGAGCTGGAACTCCTTTAGGATGCCGTTCTATGGATTCGTCCACACTCTGTTGAATATATCTTACTTCTGAAGCTATCATGTGACGAAGTAGTTCATCGATAGACCATTGGTGTTCAGACGGTCTTTTAATAAACCACTTTTGATTGAAGTTTGAGTCAGATAAATCCTTCCAAACTGTCTGACGAAAATTCTGTAGAAGTTTGTATCTATTTAGAACAATCTCAGGTAAATTCATAGTAACCAAATTGTAATTCAATTGGTTAAATATAATATTTTTGAAAAATCGAAAATTGGGGGGTTAAGATCAATTTCAAATGATTTGCTTTATTAAAGTCCATGCACAATTTATCTTAGAAATGCACACACATAGACATCGATATAGAACAAGTGGTATTGCTTCGATAATGTTCTTATTATTAGGGATTGCAATTTTTCTAGGGGTATACACAGGTTACCTTAGAATCTGGAATTGGCCAATCATTATGATAGGGGTTGGGATATTTATCTTCATTATTTCTGCTTCCTCCAATAGAAGGAGAAGAGTACAGCAAAGGTCGGGTTGTCAGACTCAACAAAGAACAAATGAACAATATGTTCCTACAAAGAATCCTTTCTTTGAGAGAGAGGAGAAGGAATATGCAAGGCAACAAGAAATAACTTTCAGAACTAATAATGAACTGATCTTCTGTTCATACTGTGGGATGAAGATGCAACAAAAAGTAAGATTTTGCTCAAACTGTGGAAATCAGTCAGAGTAGACTTACTTCTTTCTGTTGATTAAAAAAGTTAGATGGAAAGATAAGGGATTTTTAGAACCACCTACAATCCTAGTCTCTTTGCAATGTCTTCTACTTTGAATTTGTAACCTTCTCCGCCTTTGTACTTTTTGAATCCCATTCTATTGTTTATTGAAAGCATAGGAGCATTAGCTTCAGCATTTCCTGTTATTATTCTTTCCGCATCAGGATATGTTTCCTTTATTTGCAGTATCATTTGTGCTTTAAGCCATTTTCCTATTCCCTTTCCTCTGAATTCTGGTCGCACTCCTGTAAGTTCTTGATTAATCTTATGTCCCTCTCGAGGATCATAAGTAATTTCTGTCATACCTGAAATTCGTCCATCTTTTTCTCTTGAAATAAGTGTATAATAAGTATGTCCCATATCTTTGAATCTCTTTTCAATCTGCCTTCTAAACTTGCCATCTATGTTACTTCTATGTTCAGTATCTCCTAAGGGTTGCATGTTCAAGGCTTCAGTATACATCTCCGCATATTCTTCAAGAATCTCTTCAGGGCATTCAAAGAATGATTCTATTGTTACATCTTCGGCTCTTTTTTCTCCTTCATCAACCCAAGATTGCATAAGTTTCCAATCAACATCCTCTAACTCTAAACGATTCTCAGCTCCTTCAATGGTAAATTCAGCTCCGTATTTTTTCAAAAAAGATCTACCAGAATCATGATCTGCTCCTGTTTCAATAACAGACTTATTGAGAGATTGAGCTTCTTGAACAAGTATTTTTAGAAATGCTGTTCCAATTCCTTTTCGTTGATAATCATTCAAAACTGCAATATTCAGTTGACACAAATGTTTGTTTTCTTCATATTCTGGGGAAGTATCCAAACTGGCACCAAAACCTGCCCAACCAACAATTTTGTTCCCTGGTGTTATTGCAAGCATACGTTTTACATAATAATTAGGTATGTCAGCTTTCTGACGTTGAATAACAGCTTCTCTGTTTGGCAAAGGATCGTCTGGATTGTGAAATTTGTGATTAGTTTCAATAAATTCCAAATATTTCTCCCAAAACTCATCTGGTACTTCTTTGGGTTTGTATTCTTCTATTTCAAATTTCATAATTATTTTATTTTTATAAACACTTATAAGATATACGAAAAAGTAGATTTGTTTAAAACCTAGTTTTTTAAGTATAAAATATATAGATAAATCTAAATGAGGATTAAGAAAAACCACTATAGAAAGGCTGTTTTGTTTCTGTTCTTCTTAGTGTTTCTATTCGCTGGTTTCCTTCTCAATCCTGCGGTTATTATAGCTGAAGACAGCTACCCATCTAGTGTTATTTTATTTATAGGAGATGGAATGGGATTAGAGCAGATATACTTTGGACAACTGGTTGAATATGGTTTAGTAGATACCTCAAGTATTCTTTCCTTTCCTTACAACACTACTGTTTCAACAATTAATTTAGAAGGTACTACAACAGATTCTGCTGCTGCAGCAACAGCTATAAGTACAGGTGTAAAGACCCTAAATGGTCGAATTGCTACCAACTGGAATGCTGAAATGGATTTAACAACAATTCTCGAAATAGCTCAACAGAATGGATATGCTACAGGACTTGTAGCAACTTGTCATTTAACCCATGCAACACCTGCTGCATTTGCAGCTCATGATTCTAGCAGAGGTCATTATCAAGCTATAGCAGAGGATTTTTCTCAAGCCAATGTTTCAGTCATGCTTGGGGGAGGATATGGAGAAAGTTATATCGGTAATTACATCTCGGATTTTGTAGACCAAGGGTATGAGTATATTATGAATAGAACAGCTCTTGAAAGTGTAACTAATACGCCTGTTTTAGGATTATTTGCCAGTGGATCCCAACCACCACTTCATACTATGTTGGAAAATTCGACAATCCCAACTTTGAGTGAAATGACTATCAAAGCAATAGATTTACTTAATGCCACAAATCAACCATTTTTCCTAATGGTTGAAGGATCTCAGATAGATTGGGCCGGTCACGATAATGATCAAATATATCTTGCTCATCAAATTATTGAATTCGAGAAAGCAGTTAGATATGTTAAAACACTAGCAGAACAAAATTCAGATTGGCAAGTTCTAGTAACAGCTGACCATGAAACTGGAGGATTTTCAGTAGAGGATTATTCTTTTCAAACTGGAATTCCTTTAGAGACTGATTCTTTTACAGAAAAACAAGCTAAACGAACAGCTAGAGCACAAGAAATAGAAGTAGATTGGAGTACTTTGGGTCATACAAATACAAGGATAATTCTGGCCGGGATGGGCCCCTATACAGAACAAATACAAAATGCTGTTCATCATGTTGATACTTTCTCAATAATGCGTCAAGCAATTGATGGAGAAATAGAGCCAGTTGAAAGTGGTTATTACACTGGTTTTCTACCAATTTATGTTAGATATCTAATCGGGTTGTCTAGTGCAGCTATAATCGGTTCAGCATCATATTTGATAATGAAAAGGATAATCAAGAATAGAAAGAGAAAAACTTGAAATCGTGACCTTCTTTATATCTAATTTCTCCTTTTTCCTTTTTCTTTAAACTTATTAACCAGAAACATCTTTATGTACAGTTAGAAACATAATTGATAATCAGTATCAAATGTAATAGGTGATGATTGTTGTTTAAAAAAATCAAAGACAAAACTCCTAAAATCCCTGAAGTGGAAGTGCCTAAGAATCCTATAGATGAAGGGATGATCTCAGAAATCCAACGAGTAATAGATGATTATATTCCTCCTTTTATTCAAGATTACAACGAAAAGATGCAAGAACTTGTCAGAGAGAAGTATAAGAAAATTGCTAAACTCAAACTGGAACAAGAGAAGGAAAAGAAAAAGAAAGAAGAAGCTGACGATGAAAAGAAGAGCGAAATTCAAGTGACAATCGAAGCACTTGATGTAGAAATAAACGGTAGAATAATCGAACTTGAGCATGATAATCTAAATGTTGAAACTCTTAAAGAGCTTGGAATGGACCATATTAAAGGTGCCATAACCAAAGTTATCATGGGTGCAGTAGGACCAAACATTGAGGAAAAACTACCTTCTAAGGAACCAATTAGAGAAAAAGCAATGGAACTTGCAGAAAAAGCTATTGAGAAAATAGTCGATGAAGCAGTTTCTAGAATAGAAGATCAAATCAGTAATATGATAGCAAAACTCTTAGTAGAAGAAAAGGAAGTTGCTGAAGCTGTTGAAGTTATTGTTGAAGAAGTAACAGAAGTTGTAGATGAAGTGACAGAATTTGTTGAAGAAGTATCTGAAGAAATAGAGGTTTCTGAGGAATTTGTAGAAGAAAAGGTGATAGAGATTGTTGAAGAAGTTACTGACGTTGTAGAACCGGTTGTTACTGAACCTGTTGCAGAATCTGCTGAAAATGTAGTCGATTTTGTTGAAGCTGTTGTTTTTGAACCTACTGTAGAATCTGTTGAAGAGGTTACTAAGGTAGTCGAAGAAGTAACTGAAGCTGTTCGAGAAATACCTGTAGAAGAAGCCGAAGAAGAAATTGCAATAGATGAAGTAATTGAAGTTGTTGAGGAGAGAGTAGATAGATTAGTAAAGGTTAAGCAAGATATTGTCGATGCCACTCTTAACAAGTACCAAGAGAGAATTAAAGCCAGATTACCTTCAGATGAACAAGCTCAAACAAAAGCAATAGAGATCTTCAGAAAAAGAATAGAAGAAATTGTTGAAGAAACTATAGCAAAGAAGAAAGGTTCCAAAGAATCTTAAAGGTGGTCAAACGTCCCTCTCCTTTTTCATTTTTCTCTTTTGAAATTTTAATAAACTCTTTATAATAAATGTAAAGAAATAGAATTGGGCTTATGAGCATAGTTTCGTAATTTGAATCATGAAGAATTATTCAAAATGGGCAAAAAGAAAAAAAATTAATTTGAAAAAACAGCGTTTTCTATTTGATTATTTTAATTTTTTTCTAATCTTTTTTTGGTCCTCTTCAGATAAATCATTTATACAATGTATTGTTTTTGGATCAATTTTCGAGAAAGCAAAACAGTTAAAGTGATAAAATTCTTGTCTAGGTGGCTCTTCTTCTTTTGGCATTCTTCCTACTCTAATCTCTTTAGTTTTGATTTGTCTTTTGCATTTCTTACATAAGGCTCTTCCATCAGGCGCATATGTTACTTTCCATTGTTTTTCTTCTTCTGAGATGGTTTTTAGGAAATCTATATCTGAGGATGCAATTAGCGTTTCAATGAAATTCTTTGGTTCTTTACCTTCTAGTAGTTCTTCTGTTATGTATAACTGAAACACCTCGGTGGTGCTAAAGCTATAAATAAGCTCAACAGGCTTGTTTTCAACAATTTTTCTTGTAATTGTTATTTTTTGTGGAATCTTTCCTGTGTGAAGCATAAACTGAGCACATTGTTTTGTTAATCTTTTAGCTACATTTCTTTTTGATAAATACACTAAACTATTTTTCGAAACAGTAGCATAATGTGTGGTCACAACCGATCTATTCAGATCAGAACGATATTCTCTTTTGCGAATTATAACTATAGATTTTTCAGGAATCTCTCCCACTATTTCTTTAATCTCTAGAGTTTCTGGGTTGATGAAAGTTCCCCACTCATTAGATTTACTCAGTCTGATTTTCAGTATGTTTCACCAGCAAGAATTATACATCCATTTTGCATTTAAACATTTCACTTTATACCAAAAAAACCTGCTTTTTAATAAATCGTTAAATGGGTTAAAACATGAATAGATGACACTCTTAGCCGTTTTGAATGTTTCTATTTTTTAAATATTCATAACAATGTTTATATCCCAAATACGTGCTCCATTTTTTCCACAATCATCCCATCCTTGATATCTATCAAAATATTCCCTTTCTCTTTGAAGTAAACCAAAATATTACGTGTTTTTCGGAATAGTTTCACTTAGTGAAACGATTGTTTTTGTAAAGTTATATAGGTTGTTTCACCCATGTTTTCTTGGTGATTATGTGAAAAAAACTCACTCGATGATAACAATTGGAATCTTAGCGGTTCTTCTTGGGTCTATGGCAGTAGGTCTAGCTTTTTCAGCTGATGAGTTAGGTTTTCTTTCTGTAAATAATAAGAATCCTGATTATCTCAACCTTGCTGAAGCTAACCTGAATGAAACGAATATTGAAGATTTACTACAGACAATTCCTGAAATACAGGAGTTTCTGAGTCAATTTGAAGAAGTAGAGCTTTATCTCTGGTTTGATGGAGAATATGAGGTTTGGTATGCTTTTTACTTTGTAATAGATGATTACATGAGCTATGCCTTTGTAGTAATAGATGATACAAATGCAGAAATACTAACAGTTGAGACAGTTATTGCTTCTGAGGATACAAATTTAACTAAAACAGAAGTGCTGAATATTGCCCTTTCTAACGATGTAGTTCAAGAGTTTATTACAGCTCATCCTGATTATGAGGTCTATGTTTTTTATGATTACTACCAAACATGGTATGTCGATTTCTATGATGAGTACTATTATTCATGGTGCAGTGTAGTTATTGATGATCTAACAGGTGATGTAATAGAAGTATTCTCTTCTGATGACCTCTATGATACCATTCTTTCAGTAGATGAGGTTGTAGATATTGCTTTAACAGATTTAGATGTTCAACAATTCATTGCTGACAACCCTGATTATGATATGTATGTTTATCTTACAGAATTTTACGATACCTTTGGAACTGATCCTGTTGAACCATTCCCACTTTATGAAGGTCTTACTTGGATTGTAGGATTTTATTCCCTTGACTTTATGGATTGGATTGAGATCAGTATAGATGACGAAACTGGAGAAATAATTGATAAATGGATGACAACTCCAGCAACTAAAACTGAATCAGAAATATACTCTATCGCAAATGGTACAGTAGAAGTAGAAGAATTCTTAGCACTCTATGATGATATTGTATGGGATCTTTGGTATGGTGGTTTTGGAACCTGGTATGTCTGGGTTTGGTCAGAAGTACAATGGGATGCATATGTTTTCATAGAAATTGATGACTTGACAGGAGATATACTTTACATTGAACAATATTTACCTGTTCCACCAGAACATGAAGAAAGCGAGGTTTTAGCTGTAATTCTTTCACTACCTGAAGTAATAGATTTCATGAATGACCACCCTGATTATCAGATGTGGATCTATTTCTTTGATGGGTTCTGGTACGTAGATGTATATAGTGAAGCCCTAGAGGGCGGACTTTGGATTATAGTAGATGATTCAGATTTAAGTGTGTTCGAAATCGAAAGTTACGTATTCGATTTTCCAGTAGAACCACCACTAATCTGATCATCTCTTCTTCCTTTTTTTTTTGGATGTGCAGTTTCAAACACAATATAATAAATATAGCTAGCTACTTAGTAAATAATTAGAACGACCCAGAAGAAAAATATGAAGTGTTTTTATGAGTAAGAAAAAATCAGCCCTTTTACTTATCCTATTGACTTTTCTTGTTTTGCCAAATTTCTCCTTCATAACTGGAGAGCTTATGTCTAGAAATGACGATTTTGTGGTTAATCAGACTAAACAAACAGCTATTTCAAAAGCAGATTTAATGATTAACACGTTTTTGCTTATTGGCAGTATGAATCTAACCATTGAATATATCCAGATTGAAGAAAATTCAACACGTTTTATAGATTCTATAGAAATTAAAGGAAACGCAAGTGATGTTTCGGTTGTTGATTCATTAAAGAATAATCTTCTTTTGGGATTCAGTTTCAATGAAACAACAGATGTAACACTAATTATCTTCCAACTGCAAAGAGCATTAAATTTAGGAGAAAAATATTCTATCTCAATTAATTGTATTATCCCAACAAAGGAAATAATCCAAAACAAAGTACTAGATTTTGAGATTAATTGGACACAAACAGTTTCAGTTTTTTCAGCTACAGTGTATATTGAAAAGTATTTGGTACTGTTATCAACCTCTCCTCCACCTCAAACTACTAGTGTGATTAACCAACGAATCAAGATGACTTGGGATACTATTATGTTAGATGATTTTTACCTGTATATTGAGTTCAAGGCTTCCTTAGCTTATGATGTCATATCAGTTAGTCCTACGATTTGGAATGTAGGAAATGTTTCTCGAAGCTCTAAACCAATTAAGCAAACGTACACAGTTAGGAATCTACTGAATACTTATGTAAGGGTTGATGTGATAAATAATAATTCTTGGATTAACATAGTAAGTTCAATAATATTGAGTCCTTATGAAGAAGAAGAGATTATTGCTGAACTTGATATTTCAAAGATTGGTTCATTCCAAAGCTTACTCCTTTTCTCAACCAACATGAGTATTCAAGAAATTGTTTGTAGTGTATCAGTCAATGTAGAAAAAACAACTAATCCTTGGACGATTGCAGGATTAATAGTAGGAGTTTCACTATTTGCTTTAGCAGGATTAGCCTTCTACATGTTTGCTCAAATGAAACCAGTTGAAGAAGTAATAGAAGAAAAGAAGAATCATGAACAGATTAAGCATTTGAAGATAGAAAAGCTTGAAGGCTTTCTAAATGAGAATGAACTATTAGTTGTTAAGCAGGTTATGGATAAACCTGGGATAAGCCAAGCCCAAATAGTCAGAAACACTGGTATTTCCAAAGCAACTCTTTCGAGGATAATTGGGAAAATGGAAAGAAAAGGTATGATAATCAAAAAGAGTGTAGGAATGTCCCATCAGCTATACATTGACAAGGAATCTTCTTTCTTCAAATATGCAAAGAAGTGAATAAACTTTTTTTAATCAATATTCTTTCTAACAATAAACTCTCTATTCTATTGTTTTATCTGTTCTCTCAAGAGATCTACAATGGGTTTAGTATGTGTATTTTTGTTGGTTTCAAGGTTAACATATGTAGAGTTTTTCATCAGCTTTCCAATTTTCTGAGTAACATCCGCTTCGTGCATTTTGTCTTTTTCAGCTGCAACCAATAGAATGTCATTATCCACTCGCTCATAAACACTCCACCACTTCCAGTACAAGAAATTCAAAGCAACATTTTTCCATTTCTTTGATTGTGCTTCATTCATAACTCGTATATATTTTGCTGCTTGTTCAGGTGACTCCGATTTACTTTTCTTAAGCCACCACTTAATTAATGGTTTAAAGGGGGGCATGAACCAGTGAGGGAAAAGTGGCACAAGATAACGGATTAAAGGAGGTAAATCTATTTGTATTGCTGGAGCGACTAGTACATTAAGACAAGAATCAAACTTATTATTTCCAAAACCATCAGCTAAGACAGTTGCACCGAAACTTGAACCAAATAGAACAAGCTTCTGAGGATCTAATTCCAGTTTTTCAAGTACTTCTTTAACATCAGAAGAAAGTCTATCTAAATTGTTTTTTGTCCCTCTTGCTAGTTTGCTTGAACCCTTTTCTCTGGTTTCAAGATATATGATATCAAAATCTTTCATAGCTTCAAGAAGAACATCCTCCCAACCCAAAACAACTGAACCCCATCCTGCTACCATAAACAGCGTATATCCACTCCTTGTATTTTCTGGAGCAAAGGTCTTCAGTATTCTAAGTTGTGTTGAATCTGACATAGTGAGCAATTCATCTTCTGCTATGTCTTCATATCTAGAACGCATAAAAGCTTCATATTTATTCTTTGCTTCAACAGCCATGAGTGTTGGATGCTAGAAATAAGATAGAAATAAAAAGGTTGCTCTGGAATGATTTGATTTTATTCATGAAAAGAGTGTAAGAATGTCTCATCAGTTATACATTGACAAAGAATCTTCTTTCTTCAAATATGCAAAGAAGTGAATAAAATTTTCTTTTAGTCAATCTTCTTTCTAACAACATAACCTATATACCCATTATTAAGAACCATATCTGGATATTTTAAACTAAATTTTCTGATTTCCTTATATATTATTTCGTGGTTTTCAAAGTAGTGATCAGCTTCATCTTCTTTATGACAAGAATGTAAAATTTCCTCATCTTCTATTGACATCCAGAATTCTCCTGGATTTCTCTCCTCTCCATAGACTGATGTGTCACCCATTTGCCATATGAAATTGACATAAAGCAAACCATCCTTTTTTAAGACTCTCAGCATTTCTTCAATAGCTTTTTCCATATCTGCTCTATTCATATGAAAAATTGTATTATAAGAAAAAACACATCCAAAAGATTCATCCTCAAAAGGAATCTCTCTCATATCAGCATTTACTATATTTAGATTCAAGTTATTTGATTTAGCAAATTCTTCAGCTAATTCTATCCTAGAATCATCAATATCTATTCCAGTTGTTTTATAACCTCGAACATTGAAAAGAGCAAGTGGCGGTCTTCTACCTCCTGCACCACAATCTAATACTGTTTTTTCAACAGGATAAGTTTCGATAATCCGAAAGAATCTTGTTATCTCAGAAGGAAAATTTACTGTAATCATCTGATTATTGCTCTTAAAAACGTTGATAAATATTTCGTACAAACCTTCTATCTTATAAGATAAACTTTTGTCAAGCAAATACATTAAATAGAAACGAAATTTAGCTTTATTTGATAAAAAATGGTGAAGGTAACCAAATTCTATGGAACAGCTTGGTGTTCCGATTGTAAGATCTCTAAATCCTTTCTGAATGAACATCTTATAGATTATAATTACATCGATATTACTGATGATGAAGAAGCAGCTAAAATTGTTGAAAAAATCAACGATGGTAAGAGAAAAGTCCCAACTATAGAATTCTCCGATGGCACTTATCTTGTAGAACCATCAAACGCTGAACTAGCGGAGAAATTGGGATTAATTTCAAGACCTTCTAAAGCATCATACGAAGTCCTCATAATAGGTGGCGGACCCGCAGGACTAACTTGTGCTATTTACACTGCTAGAGAAGGCATGGACACTGTTGTTATTGAAAAAGGTGCATTAGGAGGAAGGATGAATTATACTGAAAGAATAGAAAATTATCCTGGTTTTCCCGAAGGTTCCAGTGGTGAAGATCTTGCTTTAACTTTTGCTAAACAAGCTGATAGGTTTGGAGTAGAAATGCTCAAAGCTACACTAGCTATTGATATTAAAAGAGAAGATCAAGACTTTGTGGTTACAACTTCTCATGGGGATACAATCCATGCAAAGACAGTAGTTATAGCAACAGGAACTGAATATCGAACTCTTGGGGTTGAGGGTGAAAAGGATTTGCTTGGTTATAAGATCCACTTTTGTGCAGTTTGTGATGGACCATTTTTCAAAGATAAGAAAGTTCTAGTAATAGGAGGAGGAAATTCTGCTCTTGAAGAATCTCTCTTCTTAGCTCGTTTTGCATCGGAAGTAACTGTCGTTGAGATAATGGATGAGCTAACTGCCTCTGAGGTTATTCAAAAAGAAATCTCAAAAAATCCTAAGATAAAGACCTTGACCAGTTACGAAACTAAAGAGTTCCTTGTAGGAGAGAAAAAGCAACTAGAAGGAGTAAAGCTTTTTGATAGAGCTAATCAGAAAGAGGTAATTCTCAAACCTGATGGAGTGTTCATGTTAGTAGGACTGAAGCCTACTATAAAAATTGTTGAAAATCTTGTGGATTTAGATGAAAGAAGGTTTATTAAAACAGATGCAAAAATGATGACAAGTGTTCCAGGAATATTTACAGCAGGTGATTGTCGAAGCAATTCAACTTGGCAAGTTGCTTCAGCTGTTGGTGAAGGTGCTATAGTAGCTCTGAAGATTAGGGATTATCTAAGAAGTCATTAAAGAGGAGCTTTTTCAGTTTTAGTACTCTCTTTTATCCATTTTTAATTTTCATACAAAAATGTTTTAAAAAGAAAAAAAGAAAAAAAGAGAAGGAACCTAGTTATCCTACTATCGTATCTAGGTCTTCATAGTCGTTATAAAAACTCACAGCTAGTACCATGAATGACGCTGTTGCTGCAATAAACTTTGCTACCGTCAAAGCTCCTGCTGAAGCTGCGTCGCCTGCTAGTTCTATAGCTAAAGCGAACAATGCCAGAAATAATGCTACACCTACTACTACTTTTTCCCAATCAGCTGCTGCCATAAAATATGCATAAAATATATCCAGTGCATCCACAAACCATCCAATTATATCTCCTATAGCTGCTTCTAACGTAATTGAACCTTCAAATAGTAATTTTAGTGTAACAATTATTGTCAACCAAGCTGCAATTCCGAATTCTATAGCCATTTTTTGTACAAAGGGTAAGTCTGCAGGGATTTTCAAATTAACATATAATAGTGCTAATAATAGGAATAAAGACAATAAATAATATCTTAATTCTATTGTACTTAAGTGATGCACCTCATAATTTGGTGTAGTAGTACCTCCACCTCCACCTCCTCCTCCCCCATCATCTAATAAGATAACCAGAGGATTTACATTGGATGGATCTACTGCTATATCTTTTGCTCTGGAGATGATTTTCGGTATTAAAGCAGAATCTTTAGAAAGTGCATAAGAAACAACTAGACTACCAAATACTGCGTCTAATTCACCACTAAATGTCAAAACATCTGCAGAACTCAAATCGGTTTGTTTTACTAATTCATTCGAGTAACATGAAAGTACAATGTCTTTGTTTGGTGTTCCTTTTATTGGATCTTCTAAAACATCCCATTGCGTCAATTCACCGTTAATCATTACTCCTTCTTCGCTACCATGGGAAACCCAGATTGCTACTCCAAGAAATCGCCAATACTTTAGCTTGTATTCAGCTGAGTCGTAATCAAGAACAACTAGATTTGGCAAATTTTGTTCCAGATTAACTATAGCGTTGTTTACGGCTTGAGAATCTTCTAATCTGACAACCAATTGATTTGGTATTGGTGTGGTGAGAGCTTGAACAAAAGGAAAACTTGAAATCAAAAAAATTAAACAAGCTACACCTAATAGAATTTTTGTTTTTTGTGTATTTATTTTCATAATAAATCAACTCCTTCCGTGTACCTTAAATTATACTTTTTTAGATATAAAAACCTTGTTTGCAACTAGATGACAAGGTCAACAGAAATGTGATATTATTTTGGATTTACAAAACTGATAATTCAAGAGTTGATTGAAGTAAAAGCGGAACATAGAGGGAGAGGATTAGGGATTATCTACGAAGTCATTAAAGAGGAGATTTTTCAGTTTTAGAATTTCCAGCTTATTCATATTATTCAAGAGGATTTAACCTTCAATATCAGTGTCAAGAAGGATATTGTGGTTTTCATGTTCAAAGAAACAAGCAAATCACCAATCGGCTTTTTAGTCAGGTAGGAAAGAAGTATTATCGTAGAAAATTGCAATTTCCAAACCAATCAGCTGAAGTTAAGTTAATCATTTATTTGAAAGAGATGGGATGAATTATTTTCCTCGCTTTCTACATATCAAAAATACTTTTATGTAAGTGTTAATTGCTCTATCCTTTTAAAGCAGTGATTTTAAAGTTAGCCACCTCTTTAGGTAGAAACATAATGAGTTGATAAATATGCCAGAAAAAGTTTTAGCTAATCTTGAACCTAAGTTAGTCTGGAATATTTTTGAAGAGATAACTAAAATTCCCCGTCCTTCGAAGAAAGAAGAAAAGATACGATCTTGGGTGAAGAAATGGGCAATAAAGAATAAGATTGCTGTTAAGGAAGATGCAGTAGGAAATTTACTCTTATCTAAAAAAGCTTCTCCAGGAAAGGAAAAGTCCCCTGCTTTAGTTCTACAAGGTCACTTGGATATGGTTTGCCAGAAAACACCAGATTCCAAGTCCGACTGTGAAACAGAATCTCTAATTGTTCAAACAAATAATGAGATTGTTACTGCAGAAGGAACTTCGCTTGGAGCTGATAATGGTATAGGGATGGCTTTAGGGCTTGCTGCATTGATCGATGAAGAACTGGAAGCTGGTCCTCTGGAAGTGCTCTTGACAGTTGACGAAGAAACAGGTATGACTGGTGCTCTCCGAATGAAAAAAGGTTTTTTTACTGGAAATCATTTGCTTAACATAGACAGTGAGATATTGGGTGAGATAACTATCAGCAGTGCTGGTGGGGGAGATACACATCTAACCATTCCTGTGGAAAAACATTCTGTAAAGGGTTGTAAAGGGATTAGATTAGAGATTAGTGGGTTACGAGGAGGACATTCAGGAATTGATATTGATAAAAACAGGTTAAATGCGATAAGAGTGGGAGTAGATGCACTCACAAGAATTCAAGATTATCTAAAAGAGCAAGAAAATAAAGGTGCTAAATTGTTGATTAATAATATTTCTGGAGGAACAGTACTCAACGCTATCGCTCGAGAGTTTTATTGTGATTTTCTAGTTCCTAAAGCAAACAATGATATGATACTGAAAGTATTGAAACACTGGAAGATATATGCTAGTTCGACAATGAAAGATATTGAACCCCAAATAAAAATCGAGATATCTGAAATGAAAGAAGAAGAAGCATTTTCAGCAGAACAAACAATGAATATCGTTTCGTTACTCTCTGAACTACATCATGGAGTGATATCAATGAGTCAAGAAATAGAGGGATTAGTTCAAACCTCAAACAATCTAGCAGTAGTTAAAACCTCATCAGAATACATAATAATCTCGTTAAGTACTAGAAGTTCTGTTGATGAAGAATTAAATGAAGCTAGAGAAAAAGCAAAGAAAATAGGCGAGACTTTTGGTGCTAAAGTAAGTTTTGCTGAAGCTTATCCAGGTTGGAAACCTAATCTAGATTCTCCCTTTCTCAAAATGGTTAAAGAAAATTACGAAGAAGTGTTGAAAAAGGAAGTTGAATTAAAAGCAATTCATGCGGGTTTGGAGTGTGGGATGTTTCTAAAACTGAACCCAAAACTTAGTGTTTCATCAATTGGACCAACAATAAAAAATGTTCATAGCATAGAGGAATATGTAGTGGTGGAGAGTGTCAAAGTTATTTGGGAAGTTGTTAAAAAAATAATCCAATCAATGGGAGATTTGGAGTAAATTTTTAACAAGCTATAGTGAAGGAATTAAAAATCATTTTTTTAATATCGATTAGAAGGTTTAATAATGAAAAGTTCTCCTCAATGTCTAGACTGTATTGAAAAAGCAGCTGAAAGAATTTTACGAATATCAAAGATTAAATCTGAGAAAAACCAACTAGTAATGGAGAAAGTCAAAAATTATTTGAGCAAAGTAAATCGGAATTTAACTCCTATGGAAATAAGTTTTGGAATGAATGAGATAATACAAAGAGAAATAGGCATCTATGATCCATTCAAAAAAATAAAAGAAGAATCTAATATTAATGCTTTAAAGCTGATTAGTAGAGCTAATCAAATGATTAAGAGAAGTGATAAACCAATATTTGATGCAATTAAAATCTCTATAGCTGGCAACATAATTGATTATGGAATGGAGTTAGAATATAACCTCTCAGATACTCTAGAAGAAGTATTGAGGAAGAACCCATTCATCAATGATTTTCAGCTATTGAAGGAAAAACTAACAAAATCTAAAATAATAACTATATTAGCTGATAATGCTGGGGAAATTGTTTTTGACAAACTATTAATAGAGAACATAAACAGAATGTTCAATATTGATAAAATCAATCTAATAGTAAAAACGTATCCTTTTATGAATGATGTTATTCTTGAAGATGTTAAAGACTTAGATTTTGATGAAATACCTAATGTAAAAATAATTGCTCTTGAAAATTCAATAAAAGCAGATTATTTTAAAAATCTAAAACCTTTTATTCAAAATGTTGATGTAGTTATTGCTAAAGGACAAGGTAATTTTGAATTACTGTACGATAGAAATTTAGGTATATTTTTTCTATTCATAGTAAAATGTAAAGAGATTGGAGATATTATGTCTGCAGAAGAAGGAGAGAGCATAATTTCTTATCATTAAAAAGATAAAACAACGATACAGTAATCAAAACAAAGATTTCCAATTAAGCAGAAAAACAAATAATATGTCCAAATGAAACAAGAATTTTATTCTCTAAACATCATTGAATCACATTTTGGACATTTTATCTGTGCGCAAGGAGTACCTCTTTGATGAGGGACTTTATTTCCACATTTTGGACATTTACACATACCATCAGGACCTAAACCAAAACTTCCTGATTGTTGGTCACGACCCCTTCCTGGTCGTTCATCTCTTCTATAATCACTCAACTTTATCACCTCTCTAACTAGATATTTTGTTGCATTAAACTTTACATTATATGCAATTAGTTTTACAGAATCATGATATTAAAGAATATTTCTATGACAATATGAATAAAAATAATTGGGGGTTCTTGAACATCCTAATATCCTAGGATTAATTGCCACTGGATATGCTGATGAAGGGCCAACTAGAACTAGAAAAGAACTAAAAGACCTAGTTCATTATGAGAAATACTAAAAATAGCCTAGAAATAACAATCTAGGTAAGTTTATGACATGAATTTTGTACAAATTCTTTAGAAGTGCCTGAAGCACATCATGGGGACGCCACATCCCCTCCTACACCGCCCACATCCTCTTACTAAGATGCTTACGGTTCGCTTTTGGAAGTTCGTTGGATATAGCCCCGAGGATCACCATAGTACTGGTGCATAGCTATAATCCTTCGACGTATAATCTACACCACCCTATTTAAATACCAAAAAATGTACAAAAAACAGGTTATAAGAAATATTGAAGCAATCATACAAACTGCTCAATTTTGATCTTAAATTTATGAAATACCTTTTTAAAAATAAAATTCAACTTGTAGAAGGAGAAAAAAAATGAATGACGCTTTAAATCTTCTAAAAACTCGCAGAAGTATTCGAAAATATAAAGATCAACAAGTAGAAGAAGAAAAGATTCAGAAATGCTTAGAAGCTGCTCAGTGGGCTCCTTCTGCATCAAATAAACAACCTTGGGAATTTCTTATTGTAACAGATGAACAGGTTCGAAAGAAACTTTCAGAAATTCACCCTTATGCTAGATTTGTTGCAAAAAGTCCAGTGGTTTTTGTTCCACTCACTAATCCAGAAGTTCATCCAAAATATCATAAGTCTGATACAGCTTTAGCAACATTACAGTATATGATAGAAGCTCATAGTTTAGGATTAGGAACTTGTTGGGCTGGAGTTATTGGATCGTCTATTGAAACAGAAATAAAAGAACTGCTTGGTGTTCCCGAGAATCTAAATGTTCTAGGATTAGTTGCTACTGGATATGCTGATGAAGAACCTACTAAGACTAGAAAAGAACTAGATGACTTAGTCCATTATGAAAAATATTGAAATATATTCGTATCAGAGATTAAGCTACAACTCGAATGCATTTATTTCCTCAAGAAGTTCATAAGTTTTAGCAACCGCTTCATGAACCTGTTTCTCGCTTCTTCCACCTGTACAAACCAAATTTCCAGATTGAAATAGTAGGAGAACGTTCTTAGGTTTTTCTAAACGAAAAATAAGTCCTGGGAACTGTTCAGGTTCATACATGGAATGATCTAGCCAGAGCGCTATTAGTTCAAGATTTAATTGCTTTTTGTTAAAATTCCCTGAAGCAACAATATTTTGGATAACAATTTCAGGTTCCTCTGTAATTACTACACCCACTTTTTTTAATATTTCGGATATTGTTATCACACCAATTCTTACATTTTCGGTAGTTTTTGCCCCTGTCAATACGAGTTTTCCTGAATTAAAAACAAGACTTGAAACTTTGGGATTCTTGATTTTTAAAATCACTCCTGGAAATTTATCAGGATTATAGCTTATGTCTATTGATTCATCATCTATCAGTCTCTGATATATTTCTACTAAGTCTATTGATGTAAACAAGTCTATAGATGAAACAATATTTTGAATCGTTATATTAAATTCAGGTTTTTTCACTTTAAATCCATGTCCTTTTAAAGCAAGCTTTATTTCTTTTTGGGCATGTAAGTATTTTGATATGTGTTGAAACAATCATTTGCTTCAGATAAAGCAACAATCATAGATGTGAATAGGTATAGGAATTGAACAATTACTAAGGTATATTTTAGGTTGATTAGTAAGTTGCTTAAAGACTTAATCTGATATAAAATCAAGTTGCACCAGTTTGTCTTAATTCATCAGCTATATTCATTTTCTTTATCTTTCTTAGTAATCTCATTGTTGCAAGCCATAAAGCAAGTAGAGATAAGATCAAAACAATTGGCCAAGCAAACCATGGAATAGATGTTGGCATGTAGAATTGGTCTTCAAGCATGTAATCTAAAGTCCACCAGTAGGTTAAATATCCAAATGGAATTGTAAGAATTAAACTAAAGAAGCTAAGAATAGCATTTTCCCAGAAAATTATCCTCCGTAGATGTTTTTTTCTGGTTCCCATTGCTTTAAATGATAAGAAATCTTGGTGTCTGTCCATAAAAGCTACGTACATAGACTGAAAACTGAACAATACTCCAATTAGAAGTCCAACTCCAAGTACAAGAATCAATATTCCTAACATAGCTTGCATCATAGAAAGTACTGTTTCTCTAGCTGTTTCAGATTCAATCCAGAAAGCAACATCAAATTGTTTTTCGAATTCATCTCTAATCTTATTCACATCTGCTTCTCCAGTTACAGTGAATTGAACCCCATTTACCCAGTTATTTGGTAATCCAAAGTATGCATTTGCTCCACTCTCTTGCAAAGCTTCAAAAGTCCAGAGCACTGAATAATCTATGAACTCTCCTACTAAGCCACCTATTTTCACCGAATAGTTACCCAAAATTCCTACTTCTATTTCATCATTTACTTCTAAATCATACTTTCCAGCTATTGCCATTCCAAGGAGAACGGTGGTTTTATTTAGATCTGATTTATGGTCTAGACTTCCTTCAATAATATTGAAAGAACGTAAAGTGGAATTTTCTTGATAACAAACTAACTCAGTCCAGCTAAGTAACTCTCCATTATGAATAATTTTTGTGTAAATATCAATAAAGATTTCATAATGATTGATTTCATTTAGAACCTCTATTGTGTCATTCTTCAAAAATTGATTAATGGCACCAAAATGTACTGGATTTTCCAGGATTATTTGTATATCATATGTATTGTATTCATCAAAATTTGCTGTCATTGTATCAAAGATATTGTAAACCATTGCAAGTGAGTTAACCAAGAATATCATAGAGGTGATAAGTGCTAGAATTGTTATCAAACTTTTTTTCTTCTTAAGAAACACTTCTCTGAGTGGAACTATCATATGGATAG
>JAUWEG010000043.1 GCA_030608385.1 Candidatus Heimdallarchaeota archaeon | reverse complement strand
AACTTAAAAAAGAAGCTCATAACCTGGAACTCAATATTGGATAATATCCTAATCATATTATATTTATCATAGTCAAGAGATTATAAAAAAACTTTCATTTTAACTTTGAGCTAAATTTTCAAAGTGATTTTTCTAGTGTGTAGGATTTTATTCTATTAAAAATTATTTAAGACCTTGTAATTTCAATAGAAGAATAGAAGAAGAACAATATTTATAAGAATTATATTTTCTGGACAAACATGAATGATAAGCTTCTGCGAATTAATCTAACAGACTATAGTATTTCCACAGAAAAAATTCCTGAATCTGTTGTTTTAGATTATATGGGAGGAACTGGTTACATAACTTATTACCTTTACAAGGAATTAGAACCAAAAATCGATCCCTTATCTCCTGAAAACAAAATAATTATTGCACCTGGACCGATTCAGGGTACAAAAATCCCAGTTTCGGGAAGATATGCAATTGGTACCAAGAGTCCGTTAACTGGGTTGTATTTAGATAGTAATGTTGGTGGTTTTCTTGGACCAGAGATTAGATTTACAGGATATGACTTGATTATTATTGAAGGGAAATCCTCCAAACCTGTTTATATTTCAATAAAGGACCAAAAAGTTGAGATTAAGGATGCTAAAGATCTCTGGGGAAAATTTGTCTATGAAACTGATGTTCTGATTAAAGCATTAGAAAGAGAACCAAAAATGAGGGTCTTAACAATAGGACCAGCTGGAGAAAATCTTGTTAATTTTGCATGTTCGTCTTCTGATAATTTTCGAAATGCAGGAAGAGGAGGTTTGGGAGCTGTATTTGGGTCAAAGAATCTCAAAGCAGTGGCAGTTAAGGGTTCAACTCGACCTACAAATGGAGATCGTGAGAAAATAGAATCAGCAAGAAAGGATATAGTTCAAAGAGCGAAAAATGCAAAAGATGATGGTCATTTACTTTATAAACATGGAACTAGCTGGCTGGTAAAAGTAGCTAGTGATCTTGATCACTATCCAACCCGAAACTGGCAATCAGGGGAGTTTGAAGACATAGACAAACTAAGACATGAAGTTTTTGCTGAAAAATATAAACGCTTCAGACGTCCATGTTATCAGTGCCCTATAGGTTGTAGTGAAACTCTTGATGCATCTGTTTTTGATTGGGTTGAGGAAGATAGAAAAGAAATAGCAAAACCAGAGTATGAAACACTAGCAATGCTAGGAGGAAATTGTGGGATTAGTGATTCTGAAGCAGTTATTCATGCTAACTACCTTTGCAATGAGCTTGGACTAGATACAATATCTACAGGCAGTGCAATTGCCATGACCATGGAAGCAATAGAAAAAGGACTTGTTGAGGGGCCAGAATTTGATGATGTTGAGTTCGGCAATATTGATAAATTTTTAGAACTCATTGACAAAATAGCTTATCGTCAAGATATAGGCGATATCTTAGCTGATGGAGTTGCTCAAGCAGCTGAATACTGGAAGATAGAAGACTTAGCAATTCATGTGAAAAAATTGCCTTTTGCAGCCTGGGATCCACGTGCTAAACTTGGTCTTGGATTGAGTTATGCTACAGCTGCAGTCGGGGCTTCGCATTTGCGTGGATGGCCTTCGACTTCAGAAATTCCTGAAAAAAGCGCAATCAAGGTTATCGATTCCTTAGTTGAACAACAAGACCTCAAAACAATCAAAGATTGTTTATCAATATGCCATTTCACTCACAGTATCAAACCTGCTTTAGGTTTTGATGATTGTGTTAATATTCTATCAGCTGCTTGGGATAAAGAAGTAACTGCAGAGGATTTAACTGATGTTGCTCGAAGAATTTGGATTATGAAACGATTGTTTAATATGAGAGAATTTGGAGATAAAAAACCAATTGAATTTGATAATCTACCTAAACGATTTATGGAAGAACCTCTTCCATCAGGCAGAGCCAAAGGTAAAACAGCTTTTGTAAATGATGAAGATTTTATTGAATCCAGAAGAATTCTTTATGAAAAAAGAGGTTTAGATGCCGAAGGAGTTCCAATTGAAGAAGAATTAAAAAGATTGAGGATTAAATAAATCCCTTATTCTTCTTATTGTTAATTTCGTAGTCTTTATCAATTTCTATGTCATTACACTATTAATGAGTAACGAGTTTGAAGAAAATCAGAAATTGTTCCTTACATTACAACCTAAGGAAAAGATTCTTTTTGTTCAAAAACAAGTAGATGACATAGTTTCAACTCTTACTCAGAAAAACGTTGATGTTGATCTTTTTATTACAAAAATTGCTCATTTCAAAACCTACACTTCTCGCTTATTCAGATTATCTGGCGTGTATAAGAAAGACTATTTCGATTTCCTAGTTTACAGTATCAAAGTTATGTGGAATGCCGTAGAACACTGTACTTCTCAATTCATGCTTTATCCAGCTTTGTCAGCATTTATTGATTTGTTTTCAAAGTTGAAAGGATTAAATCCATACTATACTCTGGATGGTGCAATCGAGCAGACACTTGTGTATGGGAAGTCACCATCAAAAGATAAAATCTCAGAATTGTTATTCAAGGAAAAGCAACGCTTGAATTTCTTAATTGATTACATGCAACTTGATTCAGTTTTGAGACTAGATTTAACCAAATTTGAGAAAAAAAATATCATCAAATCTGCAACTAATTATGCTCAAATTCTTGTCCTTACTCTCTATAATTTCTTAGTTACTGTTCCTGTGATTCCTAAGGAAGACTTTCTAGATTGGTGTAAGCTATTTGATGAAGCTCTTGAAAAAGCAAGGTTGGGTCATCATTACTTAAAAGAAATAGATGAAGAGCCTTTTGAATTGCTTAAAACTAAGATTTCTGAATCTTCACTTTTTTCATTAAAAGCACAACTCCATCTGTTTAGTGCTCGTTTTACAAATGAGAATGTTGCTGAATTTCTGAATTTAGCGTACATGGAAAATTCAAGAGCTTTAAGTGAAATTGAACCGTATAAGAATGATGAGCTGTTCAGCGAGACAATTAGGAGTTTCTATATTCAGCAGAAGGCATTGCTTCTCGAAACTAGATTCTATCAAATACTCAATAATTTGTTACAAACTCAATATAAGAATTCTAAATTTGTTGGAGATCTAAAAGACGAGAAACCTGAATTAACCAAGTCTGCAATTAAATTCGCAGTTGAAGAAATTCTCAGCGAGATAGAGGGGTATGTTAAAGATCTTCTAGGTAGATCTAAACGAGAAGAGATAGGAATTTCATTTAATCTGATTGGGATTTATGCCAAAATCTCCTTTGGAGCATATGTCTACGACCTGGTAGATGATGTTAGCACAATGGAGGAGATAATCAAAACACAAAGAATAGATATCGGTGATCCTGAACTCTCCCTTTTACTAGCTAGATATTGGTTGATAAGATGGGCTGAAGAAGAGAACATTGAATACTTGAGATTGTCTCAGAATTACTTCGATAGAGCTGCTGAAGTTTATTTGATGCTCTTCAATAACAGATATGTTCCTATCTATAGTTATACAATGCTTGCCCTCTACCAACTGTATAAGAAAAACATTCCTCGTGCAGAAATATTTCTAATGAAAGCAGATGATGAATATACTGATGCAAAAATGCTCAAGATTTTAAATCACTCAGAACAATATTACTATGAGAAATTTAGAGAGCAAATAGACAAGATAATCAAAGGAGAAAAAGTAGATAGACCTTTAAGATTTGACAAACCGATAAATCCTCTAGATTCTAACTCCTGGATTACAGAGAAGAAGGATTGGAGGAAGAAGTTTCCATTATTTCCAGAACCGTTCCCCTTCCATTTAGAGCAACTAAAGATTTTAGAATTTGAATTCCTTTCACCAGAAAATAACAATTATAAAGAATGAGCAGACAATTTATAACAGCTTTTGCAAAGAGATAGTTGAGCATGTCTATAGAAAGAAAACGTTATAGATTTGGTGGCTTCACCTGGTTTTTACTCATAATAGTACTTGTAGCGGTATACTATTGGTTCTATAGAGATTTAGTCATATTCCTAACTGTATCTGGAATCGCTGTTGTTCTTTTTGTCTTTTTTTGGTTCTTATCTCGACGAGGGCTTGCTTCTAGAAGAGCATCTTTATACGGAGATTTAACTTCCCATCACAGTAAAATTACTAAGGGATATGAACAACAACAAAAAGATTACAATGTTAGATTCTGTGATGATTGTAAACATAAAATAGAAAAAGACTCAACCTTCTGTTCAAATTGTGGGAAAGAAACCTAAAAATTATTCTTCTCTCTCTTTGCCGAATTTAGGGTTGAATGTCCAAATATCATTGAGGATAAAATTGGTTAGAACTGAAACTATAAAGCCAATTGTTACTGCAAGATATTCATTCCAACCTATTAGGTCATAGAAAACATAAACTAGCCCAAGGTTGATCACAGTTCCTGAAGCACCTACGATTGCGAATTTTATGAATTGCTTGAAAGTGTTAAATTCAACCTCTTTCTCTTGTTTCTTGAAAGTCCATATTTTGTTGATTATATAATTGTATATCATCACAATGGCTATAGCAACAGCTTGCGAAACTAAAACATCTGAAACGTTTAGAAACCAGACTGTGAAGAGCACATCCGTTAATCCTGCTGATTCGAGAATTAATAGCATAAGAAAGAGAAAGAGATAATTTAGACCTAAACCTACAAGACTAACTATAACGAATTTTGAAAGTCGCAAATTTCTCTCTTTATCAAAGAAGGAAGACTTTTCTGAAGGGGTTGTATTCGGAGATTCATCTATGCTATTCTCTTGATTCATTTCTCAACCAACAAGAAGTAGAAGAACGCATTTATAAAATGTTTTTGTCACTTTGTCACCTTAAATGAAGCAATAATCACCTTAAACTTAGTAAGTCTAACAGATATTACCGGAGTTTTTATACGCAACTATAGGGAGTACATCTGATGACCAAAGTCCTGAGAGTGGAATGCATAGAACTAAAGTATCATCCAGCTTTGAGCACACTTTGTCATCAAGTCAAGAATCTGTACAATCGAGCAAATTATCTGGTCAAGGATTCTCTAAACAAGACACATAAACTATTGTTTTATTATGATCTTAACACCTTGGGTTTTCTCATCAATGCTGATGTGAATGCAGCTTATAATATCTTAATCAAAAGCGATCCGAAAGCACTGCCTAAACGGCGTGTGAACGGGGTAGGAGGATACGTGATGTATCCACATAGAGTGAGTGTAGACCCACGATGACCTCTAAGAAAGACACTCAACCCTCTTGTCTTAAGCGACAAGGGAACAACAACACATCATTAATTCTAGTGTGGAAACATGTCTTCAAGTAAGGCAAATAAAAGGAAAACATGGTTAAATCAAATCGTTTTTAAGTATCTCATAGAAGCTAAATATTAACGTTTGAGAAGTGATATCAATGACAATTCATGTAAGGTATTTATCCCAAGTTATTGTTCGTATGGGATTTGAGGGGTCTTATGATAATAAGATGGAGAAAGAGTTAGAAAGATGCCTTAAGGAACAGGTTGACAATACTAAGAAACCCTTGTTTTATATTGTAGATGTTACAGCTTATGAACCTGATGAAGCTGAAGGGATAGCAAATTCAGTTGCTGACATGCTAGCAACAAAAGGAAAAATAATTCTAAATATTGCCTTTTTATTCAAGAAGAAGAAGAAGAAAATTAAAAATAAAGAGATTAAAGATAAAATCAAGCTCTTTGATAATGATTTCCAAGCTCAATCATGGATAAGTGATCAGAGTAGATTTGGATTTCTAGACGAAATTACTTTAGAGTCTTTAGTGAAAAAATAGAATAATAACCTCTTACTAAGTGTTTATTTTCTAATTGCATTTTCAATTCCTCAATTTCATTCTATTCGATAAATTGAAATAGAATTCATTATTTGGTGTTTTAATGTCTATCGAACCATGTTCTATACCAAGCGAAGTAAAGGAAAAACTTGAGAAACAACAATATAGAATCGCAGGTAATCATTCAGCTGTTAAAACCTGTGCATGGTTGAAACACTCACTAAAGGGAGAAGGAGTTTGTTACAAAAGCCAATTTTATGGCATCACTTCTCATCAATGTCTACAGTGCACTCCTGCAACCATCTGGTGTAATTTGAAATGCATTTTCTGTTGGCGAAGTGCTTCATGGTATAATAAAGGGACAATGGATTGTCAAGTCGATGATCCAGAAACAATTGTTGATTCTATGATTTATCATCAACGTAAACTAATAGCAGGCTACAAGAACCATGCTAAGGTTCCCATGGAGAAATATGATGAAGCATTTAATCCTAAACATGCAGCTATCTCATTAAGTGGAGAACCTACTTTTTACCCCCGTATAGGAGAGCTGATAGAAGAATTTCATTCTAGGAAAATGACTACATTTCTGGTAACAAATGGAACCAATCCTGAGATTCTAGAAAAACTTGATACTTTACCATCTCAACTATATTTGACTATGATAGCCCCGACAAAAGAATCATTTGAAAAAACAGCTAGACCATCAGATAAGGATGCTTGGGAAAAGATTTTGCAGACAATAGATCTTCTACCATCATTGAAAACAAGAAAGGTTATGAGATTAACTTTAGTACCTGGTTATAATATGATTGAACCAGAAAAGTTCAGAGAATGGTTTGAAAAGTCTGAAGCACACTTCCTAGAACCTAAGGGATTTATGTCCGTTGGAGATGCTAGAAAGAGATTATCTTACGAAATTATGCCAAGATATGAAAAGATAAGAGCATTTTCAGAAGAAATTATTAAAGAGTCTAATCTCAAAATAATTGATGAGAAGGAAGATTCAGCTGTTACACTTATTGCTAAAGAAGATTATAGCTTTCGAAAGAGATTATGAAAGTCCAAAGTGTGTATAAAATTCACAAAAGAGCACAAAACCCTTATATTTTTAGTATTTCTTATATTTAACATGGTCAGCTTAAATAAGCTAATTAAACAGCTTACTCACGAGGATCCTAAAAAACGAGAAGAATCTATTCTAGCACTAGGAGAGCTAAGAGACGAGAGAGCTGTTGTACCTTTAATAAAAGTAGTTAATCAAGATACAATTGAAAATAGAACTTATGCGATTATTGCTTTATCTGAAATTGCTGACCATAGAGCTATTGAAACACTAATCTATTGTCTTATGGATAATGAAGAAAATATCCGACTAGCCGCTTCAAGATCCTTAGGAAAGTTTTCTTCACCTCAAGCGATATCAGCTCTATTAATTTCACTTAGAAAAGATCCAAAAGTAATTGTAAAAAGTAGAGCTGCTTTGTCATTAGGGGCTGTAGGTTCAGAATTGGCTGTGGAAGATTTAATGAGTGAATCGAAATTGGAACATCCTGCATCTCTACTGTATTCTATAGATTCAGCTCTAAAGATGATTGCAAGGAACAATGGGTACAAAGACTTAGATGAACTGTTGCAATCTGTGAAAGAAAAGAAGGAAAAACACGCAGAAGAAACACCAGAAGTTGAGCAAATAAAAGAAAAAGAAGAATTGCTAGAATTTCCAACTTTGTGGCCATATATTAGAAAATATGTCTTTGAACAATTAGAAGGAATTCAAACAGTCTTAAGTATTGAATCCGATGAAAAAACAGCGGAGAAAAAAATATCAGATATCTTGGGAGAAAAATTTTGGAAATTTGTTTCTTTTATTGAAAACAAAATGGATAGGACGTTCTCGCAATATCAGAGTGATCTGATCTGGCAAATGACCTGGGATGTCTCAAAACCGATAAGGACAGAGATTTTTCAGATGATAAAGGATCATAGAACAGAAGTAGAGGAAATTGACAAATACAGAAGCTGGCTTGATAGAATAGAAGAAGAAAAGGATGCAAGAGAAGAGCTAAAAGGCCCCCCAATCTTAGAAATAAGGAAAGTAGAGGAAATTGATGCTGAGAAAGCTACGGGCGCAGACCTTGCAAGGTCAATATCTGGCGACATTGAAGGAATAATGAAGAAGTACTCTGCGTGGAAAAAAGAAGCTGATGAACTGGAAGAAATAGCGGAATTTGGAATAGATACTGAGTAAATTTATACACTTTTTATCTAGTTCATCAAAAAAATCGACTATTTACTCAATCAATTTGAAGATTAATTATATACTTTTTTTCACAGTGTAACATTTGGGTATTACAAAACGTTGCTTCCGACAAAAAAGTTATATGTATAGTGTGAAGCATATAGCTTGGTCAACAAATGTGAAGAAGAGATTAATTACGTTCAAAGTCACTGATAGCATGATTAAATGGATGAATGACATGATGTCAATGGGGAATTACGACTCGAGGTCTGAGCTTGTCAGGGATTCACTAAAAGAGTTCCTTTCTAAGGAGTATTATGAAGGAAACTTCTCTGAAAACATTAAATTAAAGGAGAAGGAGCAATTACGAAAAATGTAATTGAAAAGAGATCCTAACATTTAATTCACTGAGTATCTTTTGTAAGTGTAATACAATTAATGTTAAAAACATACATGTTGACTTGGAACTTTTATTCATAACCTTGAATTTCCCGACAAAAATGTTTCTAAGCCCTTCTTGGATAGTATTTAAACTAGCCTAGATTCTTTGATTTTTGTATATATCTGCTTGATGAAGTCTTCTAATGTCTTTAGAGCTGGAATTTGACTTAAACCATCACCGAATTTCTTGCTAATGAAGTCTTCCAGACTAATATCTACTATATTAATAGACAAAATACTATAAAAATCCAATAATTTCAACTACTCTCTCCAGCGGAGATAAACATTATTTCTAATATATTTTCTAATTTCAACTGGGAAACTCCAATAATCAAAAACAATCTCATCTACTTCCTTTCTCATTATTGAAAAATCATTTTCCATACTTTGAGAAAGTAACCATTTATCAACACTTTCTTCTATTTTGCTTAGTTGTTCCAAATTAAACCTGGGAAAAGGAAACTGTCTTACAACATTCGAAGTTATATCTCTAACTAGAAGACTCTCTGCAAGCAGTTGAATAAAGGATGAACAAAGATAGCCGTATATGATTTTGGTTGAAATTTGCTTCTTTTTAGAATACATAATATCAAAAATATCATTGACATAATAATCTCCATTCAAATCCAATCCTATATACCACAAATTTCCTCTATTTCGACGAATTATTTTTGGTTGCTCAAAGAGTTGTTCTGATCCAGGTGCCCCTAATAAATTCTTGTCATAAACAAAAGTTTCACCTGAATGAGAGAGTTGAAAATTGAATACGCCATTCTCCTTATTCTTTGAGAAAGAATTGCTCCGAAGTAGTTTTTTTACCTGGTTTGAAGGCTTTGTTACCATTTCATTATTCTTATAGTAGTTTTGATATTCCTTACTTAGAGTTAATCCTCGCCTAATTGAAATGAAGTCTGAAAGAATCGGTGATTCTGCTTCTATTTTTTTAAGGAAGGATAAAATATCTGACGGAAGTAATCTTAATAGATTCAAGTCTTGGTCTATTGAATCATAAGGTATAGTAAATTTTGAAGAAGTTCTTTCGTTTCTTAGATTTATTTCAGAGAACTTGCTTCTTTTGTCCCAGAAAATGATACTAAATTCATTGATAACTTCCTCAAACCAATCTTTCTTACACAGAATTATTTCAGAAATAGCCCTTTTAGTGAAAACCTCCTTCCTCCACTCTTTAGCATATGTTTCAGTCAAAATCCCTTGAGGAACTATTAAACTACCTTTTTCTTTTGAAATAATATGAGCTAAAATCACGAAAGGAAGGGAAAAGTTGTATTTACCTCTTAGAAAATTCGAAATCCGAGGATCAAGAATATCTTTCTTATACTGTTTTTCATCTACGTCCTTATAATATACCCATGGTGGATTGCCGACAACATAGTCTACACCAATTTCTTCCAGCATATTGCCTTTTTGATCAAAAAATAATTCAGGAAAATCTACCACCCAATTGAAACTTCTGAATTGTTTAGCTCCTTCAGCAAATAAGTTTCTTCTCTCATAATACTCCTTTAAATCATTAAGATCAATTTCTCTATCTATTGTAAGTATCTTGTTTCTAAGAGAGATATATTCAAGAAAATTTGCTTTCAGAATAGATTTTGAAAAAATTTCATCAATAGTCTTCTCTTTAAAACCAATTAGAGAATCTCCTTGCTTAACAGTTAGCACTAATCTAGTTTTAACATTGTTTGTAAGTGAAGGATGAAAAAGAAAACTAAACAACATTAATTCGTAAACTAATGGATCTAATTCAACACCATAAATATTGCAATTATCATTTAGAAATGGTTTTAAGAAATAGCCTAATCCCGCAGAGAAATCTATTACTGAAAATTTCCTCTGTAATATTGGGTTGTTTGTAATGTTTCGATAAACTTGATTTATCATTTCAGGATTTGTAAAATATTGTCCTGTTGCTTTTCTAGATTTTAAATCCTTAATAGTTGAGAGTAAGATCCCAATATCTATATTTGCTAAGAAGTCACATAAATTTTCAACTAATTCTTTCTCAAGCAAGACCTTAGAAACCTTGTAATATTCAAAGAATGGTACAAAATCCGATAAATGGAAATTGTTAGATGCATAAATATTCGATAATGAAACAGTCTTGTTATCTTCTATAATCTTGATAAATTCATTATTGACCATTACCCAGAATTTTAAAACTACAGAATAGCTCTCCTGATGATTTAAACCTGTATTCTGTAAATGGTTTACATATTTTTCCAAGATATTTGTTGACTCTTTAGTATGCATGAAATCTCCATTCGTACAATTTTAAATATGTGTTAATTCTTAAAACATTAACTGAACTATTAATTTTTCTTTCAATTGAGCCGCACTTTCATCAAACTTTTTAATAGCTAAATTAGTCGTTAAACCAATGATTGAAAATCTTCCTCCAGAAATTTTGTCTGTATACTCCTTGTTATCGGAGGAAGAGAAAAATTATTTGCTTAATAACGAAAATCTCTCTCAAACGTCCAAATTGGATGAAATAGAGAAAGTGTTGGTTTCGCAATTCGATAAAATTTCAGAAATTTCAACAGCTTTCTCATTTCTTGTTGGTAGGATATTATTTCATAGAGGAAAACATGAAATAATGGATGAACTTTACTCTAAAAATCCTAATGCAGGATTAGGGCTTTGGTATTCAGTTTGTTTAATCTATGAAGGTAATTTTGAGGAATTTAACAGAGTTCTTGAAACAAATAAACAGGAATTGGAAAAATCAACACTTTATGCATTCATTTATTACATTCAGGCTATAGAAGCTTATCTAGTTCAAGATTATCAGATTTATGAAGAGAATAGAGAAAAGTGCTACAATTTCTATGGTTTTGAAGATGCAGAAAATATGCAAGAATCTCGAGAGTTATTTAAACTCATTCAGATTTATATGCTCGAATTGGATGCAATTTACCTTCAGTCAACTTACATACTTTCGCTTGCTAGAGATAAAACTAAGGAATCTTTGAACATCAATAGAGCCTTGAATGACCGAATAAGCTCTGCACATACCTATAATTCAATTGGTAATATAGAGCTAGAAAGAGGGAATTTTCAGCTTGCTCATCAATTTTTTCTTAAAGGAGATGCAATTGCTAAAGAAATCAAGATAGATCGATTATTGGGACATATTACTGAAAGTATTGGAAATGTTTATCGACAAATGGGGCACCTTTCTGAAGCGATTTTTTATTATGATAAAAGTAAGAAGATAATCAATAGTTGGACCTGTGATTTCAGATCTATGTTCGTTCTACATTCAAATTATGCGGAAGTGTATTTCTCACAGGAAGAATTTGTTAAAGCTAAAGAGGAAATGGAAAAGGTACTAGATATCATCCAGAACAAAGGTTTCCAGGATTTAGCTATGGAGATGAAATATGTTGAGATTTTATTATACTTAGATGAAGTTAAAGAAAGTGAATCTATTCTTCGTGGACTAGAAAAGCCCAAAAAAGGAGAATTAACTCCAACTCAAAAATCAAACTATTGGTTTTTACAAGGTTTTCTTGAATATAAGAAAAACAATTATGGTAATTCTCAAGATTTCCTTCAACAGGCGATGCTTCTAGCTGACGAATTAGGAAATGAAATTCTTAGCTCTAAAACACTTGTATTATTGTCAATAGTTTTCCTTAAGAAGTATACAATTACAACAAATCTTGAAGAGTTAATTGAAGCAGATAAATGTTTAGAAGACATAATTACGTATCTAGAAGAGAAAGCCAAATATGAATCTCTCTCACTAATCTATCATATCAGAGCTAAAATAAAAATTGTTCTTTTAGATTTTGAAACAGCTCTATTCTTACTCAAAACAGGAGAAGAGTTTGCACGAACATATACTCCACAGCTAATAGATGATTATAAACAAAGAATAGACCAAGTGAAAATCGCTATAGAAAGTGAAGTAGCTAAGATAATTGATGAGGGAGTAATAGATTTTCTTAGCGATATTCAACTCATATCAAAGATATTAAGGAAAGAATCCAAGAAACTAGCAGCACCTAAAGAAGAAAAACCTATTGCTGTATTAATTCTTCATTCCAGTGGCATACCTATACGGTCTTACCTCTCTGAAGATGTGAGTGTTAGTGATGATCTTCTTTTTGGAGGTTTCGTAAGTGCGATACGACATCTGATGAATGAATTATTTGTAGAACAAAAACAACAAGTTATGTCAATTGATCACGGGCAATATAAACTCCTTATTGAGTTCTATTCGAATGTATTTTCAGTTGTAGTCATAGCCTTGCGAGATAGTTTCATGATAAGAAGAAAGATGCATCGTCTGGTTGAAAATCTCTCTTTCAAAGGTCTTTCTAGTGATAAATATAAAGGAGATATAAGTGAAACTGAATCGTACGAACTAGACTCAGTTGTACGGAATCTTTTTGGTATTAAGAGTCATAGACCATGAATTAAGCTGCAGTTCATAGACGAAGCGAATATTTTTATTTAACATATCCTTATTTATCTTGAAACCAATGAATGAAAGGGGGAATAAGGTTGGGTTCCCTAGGGAATTTTCAATTTACTTGCCTATTTTAGATAAGTCTGAGCAGGAAGAATTAAACAGATACCAAGAAGATTTTAGAGTTGAGGATTCTTTGGTCAAATTAGGGGAATTTCTTCTAGATTTTGTCGAAAAACAAAAAAACCCCTCGGCTAATCTACTTTTCAGCATTGGAAAAATCCTTTTCTCAATTTCTGATTATTCATCACTTGAGAATTTTAACAAAAACGGTCACTATAGTATCAAATTATGGCAGATTCGATTATTGCTTGAAAAAGGGATGAACGAAGTGGCAATAAGACTAGCTTCTGAGATCAAGGATATTGAAGATATTCCCCCACTTTTTAGATTACATGCTATAAGATCTATTGCTTTTGGATATCTTAATCTTGGAAACTACGAACAATGTAGAATAAACCTTAACACTTTATTTGAAGAAGCTTTTTCATCTCAAAAACTTCCTACTGACCAGAAACAGATTCTCAATGATATACTCTTGGATGGTCATGCAGATAATTTTCTTCTCAATAGATATGTCGAAGAAAAAATAAAATTAGAAAACAAAATTAACCTAGCTCTTCAAATTGCTACAGATTTAAGTGAAAGAAATCATATAGCAAAATTCTGTTATCTTCTCGCATTACTAAATCGTGATAGTGGTAAAATAGAAGAATCTCTCGCCATGTCAGAAAGAGCTAAATCTCTTTCTGAAGAGACTGGTAATCTGCTGATTCTTACAGCTGTAAGAGGAAATATTGCTACACTGAATATTGTAACAGGCAATTTAGATGCAGCAGAAAAGGAGTTCATAGTTCTTTTAGATATTTTTAAGGATTTAGAATCAAATAGATATTTAGCACTCACAATAAAGAGCTTAGGAGACATATCTATAGAAAGAGGTCTATTTGACGATGCTATTAATAAATATGAAGAAGCCTTGAAAATTATTGAAAAACTCAATATGAAAGAAACTTATCTCTATTGTACCTTAGCTGAACTATATTTGCAGACTAATCGATTAACAGATTTTGAAATATTCTTAAATTCTATAGAAGAAGAAATAAGAACAAATCCCTCCCCTATTATTGAGTCTTATGTTTTTCTCTTAAAAGGTATGAACAGTGTAAAGAAACTAAACTATGGTCAAGCAGTAGAAGAATTTTCCAAGGCATTAGAAATCGCTGATAGACACGGAAGTGGAGAGCTATCTGCAAAGATTTTGATGAATCTTGTTTTGATGCAATTAGAAAACTATGATCTAGAAAAGGACAAAAAAATACTAGGTTTAGCTTTGAATAACCTCAATGATTTAATCCCATATTTCTCTGAGAACAAACTAATAAAAGAACAAGTAGCACTCTATTTGTTACAAGGCAAAATTCTAGCACTACAAGAAGATTATACTCGATCTTTTAACCGCCTTCAACAAGCAAAAGAGCTTGCGTCAGAAAATAATCTTCCTCAACTGCATAAATTAACTGAAAGTAAGATAGAACAAATAAATTTACTCTTTCCAATAGAAGAGGTAAAGGAAATAGATTGGGTGAATGAACCATTTAGAAAAGATATTACCATCTTGGAAGAGGTGGGATTAAGACATATGCAGAAGTCTTATGTTGATTTTGATGCATCACCCCTAGCATTGATTATTCTTCATAGATCAGGTATTCCACTTCGCTCATATGTCATCCTGAAGAGAGCTGTAAAAGATCAGCTGCTTTTTGGAGGGTTTATAGTTGCGGTAAGAGATATGTTGACAGAGCTATTCGAGGAGCAAAAAAGTCAGATGCTTGTCATAACTTATGGAAACCATAAAATCATTATTGAAGCTCATCCTAAGGGGTTCAGTTCTGTGGCAGTCAGTGCCTTAGATTCGTTTTCTTTGCGTCGAAAAATACATCAATTAACTGATAAACTCTCTCAAATTAATATCCCTAAACAATTCTTTGGAGAACTTTCTGATGAAGTTAGTGATGCAATTGATACTGAAGTTAAAGAATTATTTGGACCGCATTTAGTTTTTAGTGATGCCATTAAAGTAGATTTTTAAATGCATAGAGAACCTATATCTACCAATCTTTGATGAGTGAAATGTCTGAATATTTACCTACTTTTGTATTAAATGAGTTACATTTGTACATTTCTGATTTTGAAGAGGAATTTTTCGAATATTTAAACCAAATACTTGACGGTGAAAGCAACCAAGCAAAGATTAGAAAATTGCTTGTCAAACATCTCAAAAACTTAAAAGTATCAAAATTCGAAGTTAAAAATCAATCCATATTGTTATCAGTTCTATTAATGTGTTATTGGAGCAAAGATTATGAAACTAATTTATACATTTACACTAAATTTAAAGAAAAAATAGATTCAACGAATCTTTCTATCCAATCTTGTTATCTGCTTTCATTAAGAGATTTATTTCTAATTGATGAATTTGAAAGAACCCGCGATAGTATTCTTGAACTAACGGAAAACATTGCAGAGAAGAAACAAAAGGAGTTTGTTATTCTGTCTTTAGGTGAATTTTCAGCAAGAACTCAGAAACGACCAGAAATAGGTTATAAAGCATTAAATGAGCTTCTACGTTATCTTATAGACATTGATGATTTAGCAAGTCAATTTCCATTTCTTCTGGATGCTTTGCTTTCCGATCTTGTTAACTTTGCTTACATTCTAGCTGATGATACTCTTAAAGACCTCTGGATAGATAGTGCAATAAAACGAGCTCAAAACTATGAGAATTTTGGAATGTTAAGTTCTTTATACAATTTGCTGATATCAATATCCCTAAAGGAATACAATTTGCAACAAGCAGAAGAAAATTTTGAAAAAGGAAAAGATTATGCACTGAAAATAGGTTCAGAAAGACTTCAAGCTATTCTTGAACTTAATTCTGCTGAGATGAATAAAATGAAGGGTGAACAAGATAAAGCCTTAGAGATTTATCAAACACTTTTGGAAAAATCAGAAATTTCAACCCCAATGCAGATAGAAATCTTCGAGAGAATGGGGAATATTTACTTGTTAAATGACGAACTTAACAAAGCTGATGAATATTATACAAAAGCTCATAATCTCAACAAAGAACACGGTTTTCTCTTTCCTATGATTGAGATTGTTTATGGCTACATAAACTTCCTAAAAGAAGATGATAAGGGTGAAAGCCTAGATTTCGGTTTACAGTTAGCTGAAGAACAATTCGATTTTAATTCAATGTCTTACTATTATTTCTACAAAGGTCTGTATCACCAGAAAAATGTTGATTTAACAACTGCTGTTGGTTTCTTTGAGCATGCATTGGAATTCTTTGAAAATCAAATGATTTTTGAAGGAATCTTATACACATATGCAGCATTAGCTGATAGTTATTTTGAAATGTTTAGAATAACAGAAAATAACAAATTTGCAACTCAGTTTCTTTATTTTATCGATAATCTTCTAGGTGTTACAGAAGAACTAGAGCATTTAATTTTTGTTGATGCAATTATAACAAAAGCTGGATATTATAAATATCGGAATATGGAAGAAGAAGCAAACAAGACGTTGAAAATAGGTATTGATTTTGCAGAGAAAAACAAACTTGATGATAGAATAGATGAGTTAATAATAGGTTTAGAAGATAAGAGTGCTCTATTACAAGAATTAAGGGGTTCAAGAAGATTATTTAGTAGAATTATGAAATATTCTTTTGGAACACACAAAAAGATACCAATTATAATGTACCTTCTGCTTGTTATAGATGAAGGTGGTCTTCCCTACTACTCATACAATTTTTCAGAGAAGGAAAAAATTGATGATCTTCTAATATCTGGATTAATAACTGCCATTATTAATTTCTCACAAGAAGTTTTAGGAAAGGGAGTCGAAACTCTGAGAAGTATTACTCATCAAGGTAGAGCTGTTATTATAGAACAACAAGATAATATTATAGCTGTTTTGGTTGCTGAAAATGAAACTTTTGAAAGTAGATTGCAAGTCAGAAAATTCCTGAAAGAAGCAGTGAGTCAAATTAAGCACAGAATGAATAAAGAACTAATAAAACAGGAAGAGTTTCAACCACTTGTTGAATCAATTTTTGATTCATCTCCATTCACATTAGATAAGTGATAAAGAAGAAGATTATTTTCTTTTTCTCCTTACTAATATGGAACTTATAATAATTGATGCAAAAACTAGTAAGCTTGTATATGACACTGTTCGATTTGTTGGAGTAGTGGGGATCTGGTCAGGATTATTAATGTAGTAAACTAAGGTTTCAATATCAGTTCTAGCTAATATCGCTTTTTCGATTGAAAGAGTATAATTCATATTTTGGTAATCATTAGCTGCAGATCCTAATAGAATATAGATATCATTTACCATCAATAATAATTCATTAATGGAACCAGCATCAATGTATTTCAAAAATGCTGCATCCATTTCACCAGAAGCTAAACTATACCAGTAATTATTATGAGCCCTTGCTAATCCATCTTTGTAAAATGAACTGAAGCTACTTTCTCCTATTGAAAAATAGTTCATAACATCTTCTATAAAAGAGGAGCCCCAGCCATAAGTACCTCCATGAGGGTGGGGCATTCCAAGACTATGTCCAAGTTCATGGATCATTACAGCAGACATACCTCTTCGAGGAAGCGAAGAAATTCCATCTTCGAACATACTGTATTGATCATTAACTAAGATTTCCCAACCCATTCCTCCCAGACCAGCAAAAGCTGTTCCATACCACCTGAATTGAATATCATCAGTTAAGAAGAAATAGCAGGGTAAAATGCTATCTGCTGCCATGTAATCGAAATGAATAGGTAATTGAGTTTCAAGTAATTGGTAGAATCCATTCGTTACTTCTATGTAGTCTCCTTCTTGGTCTTGTTGAAGGTTTGAGGATATCCAAGAAGTTAAACTAGGATAATCAATTAGGTCAACATATTGAACATCTATGATCCAATCAATCCAAGGAAAATCAATTTCTAACTGATTAAAGATTCTAGTTTCAGAAATTACCCAGTTCAGTTCATCTAAAGTATAACCAGCTTCTGTTAGATTATTAAATACTTTAACTTGCATTGAGTATGATTCACCTATAGGGTTTACTCCGTAATAAGCTGAAAAAACATTTCCAAGATATGAGTTGATGTAGTCTGCTATATGCGTAGAAAGTATCGTTTTTCCTTCTGAACCGTATAAGTTAACATCTTGAGCGAGTTCATCCAAATCAGAATAAGTATAATATGAGTAATCTCCAGTAGGAAATCCCCATGCAGTAAATAACCAATCATAATACCAAGTTCTTGCTGATAAATCTAAAAAGCAGAATCTTTCTGAACCCCCCCATCCTAAAGTTGGAACATATGGCATATCACTATAGCCTGAGAACCAGTAGTCTATTGTGATGTTAGAATCAAATCCTGTTTCCA